>JAXJSN010000061.1:0-8120 GCA_036310085.1 Ruminococcus sp. | reverse complement strand
TCTTTGATTATATTCGGGTACAAAAGATTCGAATAGATGATGCTGTCTACTCGAATTGTAGCAATTTAGGTGAAGTTAAAGGGCGTTGCCCTTTAAAATCCCACAAGGGTTTTCAAACCTTGACCTGATAAACTTTTAATTAGGGAAAAGTTGTGTAGAAATTATTAAGCTATCTGCTCGAATTGGATGCAACGTCGCGTTGCCTTTTGAAAAAGTTTAATCAAAACTTTTAGTTTTTTCAGTGTTATCTAAGTGTCATCTAAGCGTTAGCTCATCTATCACACTTCTTGCAAAAAAGCTGCCTTGTAATTACAAGACAGCTTTTAGCATTTATTTATATTTAATTATTAATCAAAAAACTTTGCATGAATAGCTGCAACAGCCTTATCTGCACTCTTTTCGTCGATAAGAACAGAAACCTTGATTTCGCTTGTGCTAATCATCTGGATGTTAATCTGAGCATCGTAAAGAGCCTCAAACATCTTTGTAGCAACACCTGCATGGCTTTCCATGCCTGCACCTACAATTGAAATCTTAGCAACATCTTCATCAACAAGAACATCAGCAGCACCGAGGTTAATCATATACTCTCTCATACACTCTGCAGCTTCCTGACCTCTATCCTTAGCTACTGTAAAGCTAATGTCCTTTTTGCCATCATGACCGATTGACTGGAGGATAATATCTACATTGATGTCTTTTGCAGAAAGCTTAGAGAACATCTTGAATGCAAGACCTGGGATATTAGGAATACCTGTAACTGAAATTCTTGTAACATCTGTATCTTTAGCAACACCGCTGATTAACATTTTTTCCATTTTAGTTTTCTCCTTTACTATTGTGCCGGAAGCCTTAGTCATACTTGAGAGTACCTCAAGCTCAATATTGTATTTCTTAGCCATTTCAACTGAACGGTTGTTGAGTACCTGAGCACCAAGAGTTGCAAGCTCAAGCATTTCATCATATGAAATTTCATCAAGCTTTGCAGCGTTCTGAACCTTTCTTGGGTCAGCTGTATAAACACCTTCAACATCTGTGTAAATCTGGCAGAGGTCTGCGTGCATAGCAGCTGCAATAGCAACGGCACTTGTATCAGAACCGCCTCTTCCGAGAGTTGTAATATCACCGTACTTTGTGATACCCTGAAAGCCTGCTACAATTACAATATTTTTCTTATCAATCTCACGCTTAATTCTTGAAGCTTCTACTGTTTTGATTCTTGCATTTGTGTGAGCATCTGTTGTCTGGAAACCAGCCTGCCAACCAAGCAATGAAACAACAGGGTAGCCAAGCTTTTCAATAGCCATTGCAAGAAGTGAAATTGAAATCTGCTCGCCTGCGGCAAGAAGCATATCCTTTTCTCTTCTTGAAGCGTTTGGATTGATTTCGAGTGCCTTTTCAATAAGGTCATCTGTTGTGTCACCCTGAGCAGAAACAACAACTATAACATTGTTGCCCTTTTCATAAGTATCTGTTACGATTGATGCAACATTCATGACACGCTCGGCATTGGCAACTGAACTGCCGCCGAATTTCTGAACTATCAAACTCATGTCCTCTATTACTCCTCTATATGTTTATTTGCCTCACGGCAATAAAGAAAACAAAAATTATAAATCGCCTATGCGGATTTTTGAAAGTACCTTTACATCGTTGCTTTCAAGCTCTGCAATCTTAGCTGTAAACTCAGCAAGGCTAAGCTTTTCTGTTGTGAATGCAACTTCGTTTGCAGGTGAATCAGCCTTATTAATCTGCTTAACTTCGCCAAATACCTTTGCAGCAGCAGTCATAACATCGTTACCTTCTGCTCTTACATACATAGCAGATACTGATTCCTCAGCAGGGATAATGTTATCGCCATTGCCGTCTGCCCAGAAGAGGAACTTTCTTGTTTTTAGGTGCTTGCAACAGTCTACAACATCGGCTACAACAGCACTTGCTGTAGGAAGCTTACCTGCACCCTTACCGTAGAATACTACATCGTCTGTGCAATCGCCACGAACCATAATACCATTAAATTCATAGTCAATGTTTGCAAGCTGGCTCTTGTTAGGTACAAGCATAGGAGCTACGATAATGTCAATCATACCACCGTCAAGGCGTTTTACCTTACCGATAAGCTTGATTACACAGTCGTTTGCATCTGCATACTTAACATCATCAAGAGTGATTTCTGTAATACCCTCGGTATGTACTGAATCAGGATAAACATGTTTGCCAAATGCAAGTGAAGCAAGAATACAGATTTTGCGGCAAGCATCGTGACCTTCAATGTCAGCTGCAGGATTTCTTTCAGCAAAGCCAAGCTCCTGAGCGAGTTTAAGAGCATCTTCAAACTGCATACCATCTTCAATCATCTTTGTGAGAATGAAGTTTGTTGTACCGTTTAAGATACCTGCGATTTCGTCTACAATATTTGCAACAAGGCACTGACTCATAGGACGAAGGATTGGAATACCGCCACCTACTGATGCCTCAAAGAGAAAGTTTACATTTTCTTCCTTAGCAATTGCAAGAAGTTCTGCACCGTGAGCAGCAACAAGCTCTTTGTTTGAAGTTACAACGCTTTTGCCAGCCTTAAGACATCTCTTTACAAAGTCATATGCAGGGTTAAGTCCGCCCATAACTTCAACAACAACTCTTACCTCAATATCATTGATAATGTCGTTAAAGTCCTTTGTAAATCTGTCTGCAAGCGGACTGTCAGGAAATTCACGAAGATCAAGAATGTGTTTTACATAAATTTCCTCACCGAGGCTTGAAAAAAGCTTTTGTTTGTGTGTTGTAAGGATTTCGGCTACACCTGAGCCTACAACACCGTGTCCCATTATTGCTACTGAAACCATATTTTTAACCTTTCCTTTCAGAATTTGTTAATAAACTTAATTTTAAAACAGATATATGAGTGCTTGTTTGCACTCATATATTTGATACTTTACTTTAATGCTTTACTTAGCGATCGGCGACAGTCCCTTCAACCGTTGCCGTTGTTTCCTCAGGTACAGTTGGGTCGGTAGCATCCTGAACAGGTGGTTCAGTTGGTTCGCCATCGTTATTCGGTACAGTGGTTTCTACTACATCAGGAACAGTTGTTTCCGGTATATAATCACCTATTGTCGGCTCCTGATATGTGTAGTCTTCACTGTTGTAATTATTATTATAGTTATAATCGTAATTAGGCTCCTCATAATACGCACTGCCTAAAGACGGCATATTGTCTTCGGTGTAATAACCAATGTATTTACCTGTAGGATTATCGGTAGATACAATAAGACCTGTTTGTGGATTATATTGTGCCTCAATTACATTTTTGGAAAGCTTATATTCCTTTTGCTTTTTACCTTTAAGGTATTTACCCATTACTTCTGAGAAGAATTTAGCGGAAACTGTTTTACCTGTTCCGCTGATAGTTGCAGGGTCATCGAATCCGCACCATGTAGCCATTACACAGTAAGGTGATAAGCCGCAGAACCAGCTGTCCTTATCTTCGTCGGTAGTACCTGTTTTACCAATTATATCCCAACCGTCAATTTTTGCATAATTTGCATTAGTATGAGCAGTGTTAGTTATGTTGTAGTTCAACAGTCTGTTCATAATAGTGGCTGTTTCTGCTGAATAAGCCTGTTTTGGGATAGGGGTACGATTATCAAGAATAATATTATCCTCAGAGTCTGTTACATAGTAGTAGGTGTAAGGCTTATAGTAAAGTCCGCCGTTGCCAAGATAAGTGTAAGCGGCAGCCATTTCACGAACAGTTACACCACCATTCATACCACCAATTGAGAGAGAACCCATAATCTGAGCATCTTCTTCAGTAAGGTTTTTAAAGCCCATTCTTGTAACAACATGGTCATAAGCTACCTGTGGTCCTCCGATAAGCTGAAGAGCCTGAACTGCAGTTGCGTTAGATGACCACTCAATAGCATCAGGTAAAACCATATTGCCTTTGTAGTGCATATAAGCATTATCAGGACCCGGTTTTAGAACACCATCTTCATATTTATAATTATCAATAGGTTCATCCTTGATGATTGATGAGAAATAAAGCTGTTTATTTTCGATGGCGTAAGGGTAAGCTACAACGGGCTTTATTGAAGAACCCGGCTGTAATGAAGACTGATAAGCACGATCCCATACAAGAGCCTGTGTTTTCTTGGTAGAGCTACCAACTGTAGCAAGAACTCTGCCGTCAAAGTCCATCATTACTGAACCAATTTGTAGCTTAGGGTCAGCAGATTTATCAATTTTAAGTGCAGCTTTTTCAATGTAGTTCTGCATCTTTTCATCCATTGCACAATAAATCTTTAAACCCTCAGTGTAAAGCTTTTCAGACGCCGCATCCTTACTTATATTGTAGTATATGGCAAGGTCCTCTGTAAGGTCACGGAAGGTTTGGTCGATATACCAATTCTGAACATAACCGCTGTCTTCGTCATCCTCATCATCATTGTTCTGAAAACCAACAAAGGTCATTTTTTCTGACTCATCCATAGCGTCGTTGTACTCAGTTTTTGAGATTTTGCCTTGGTCATACATTTCATAAATAATAATCTCACGGCGTTCTCTGTTATTTTCAGGGTAAACAAGCGGATTCCAAAGAGATGGATTTTGTGTTATGCCTGCAATAGATGCACACTCAGCGATAGAGCAATCTGTAATGCTTTTGTCAAAATAAAGCTGAGCAGCAGATTCAACACCCTGACAGTTGTTACCGAAGTTTACAACATTTAAATAAGCTTCAAGAATCTGATCTTTTGTATACTCGTTTTCAAGCTTTAAAGCCTTGCATATTTCACGAAGCTTACGGGTAAGCGATACCTCGTTGTCATCAGTAATATTTTTGATGAGCTGCTGAGTAATAGTTGAACCGCCGTAGGTATCTTCGCCGGTTGCGAGATTTACCACAGCTGACAAGGTTCTTGTCCAGTCAACACCCTGATGGTCAAAGAAACGCTTGTCTTCAATAGAAACAATAGCTTCTTTCATAGCCTTTGGAATGTTCTGGTTATCAACCCAAATACGGTTTTCAGTATTGTACAGAGTTTGATACTCTTTGTATTCGCCCGATTTACTGTCCTTTACATAAATAAAGCTCGTCTGGTTAAGCGACCTTGCTTTAAGGTCAATGCCGGTAGGCTCAGAGGCTATCGTAAAAATATAAATGGAAAGTGATACTGCAGCTATTAGCCCTGCTACAACGCAAACGGAAAAAATGGTGAACAGGAACTTTCCGACTCCTTTGAAGAATTTTTTTACACCGCTTTCTTTTTTTATGTCAGGATTATACTCTATAGTCCTATCGGTGTACTGACTGATGTCTGTTTCTTTTTTATTACGCATAATTACTCCTTATACGATACTTAGATAGTCGGTATTTTTAATATTAAATTTTTTACGGTAGAATATTTAAGGCTAAGCCTTGAAAGATATTCCAATTTGTGTATCTGTCAAAATATATATTAATTTATATATATAGATTACCAGAATAACATACTTATTATAGCACTTCAAGAAGAAAAAATAAATATATTAAATAAAATTTTTATTAAAAAAAAGCTTCTATTTGCCGTTTAATTTTATGAAAATAGGTGAATATTACCGATTTTAGGGGTTAAACTAAAGCTATCAGTTACTGAAAAGTTAATTTATGGTGATAATATAAGTAGTGGGATACTGCAAAACGGAAGGATGTCGGTTATGAAAAAATTAATCTCAATTACAGGTGTTATACTTATTGGTTGTGTAGTAATTTCGGTGGTATTCGGACCTGATACCTCAGCCGAAACAACCGCTGAGGTTTATAATCAAGCAACTATTGAACAAGCTTATTCACAACCCGAAAATTTTGAAGATATTTATATACTAAAATCTGAAAATAATGAAATTGTAGTTTATAAAAAAGGTGAAAAATCTCCTTTGTTAATAAAAAAAGTTTCGGTTGAAAGTCTTCCAAAAGGAGATATTTTGAGACTAAAAGACGGAATTATTATTATAGGTAGAGAAAAATTAAGGAAAGCATTGGAGGATTATTGTAGTTAAGGTAAATTTTGAGCGTGACATATTGACTTTTAGAGTTTTTTGAGTTAGTATTAGGTGTATATGATTTATAATGCTGTGATTTATGGATTGTTTTAAACTGATGAAATCTTGCAAAAGACAATTCGACAAAAATCGCAGTAGATTCACGAAAAGGAGATTGTACATATGATTTCAACCGTAATAGACAAGTCACTCGGTCTTGAGTTTCCTATCTTTCAGGGTGGTATGGCTTGGGTAGCTGATGCATCACTTGCAGCGGCTGTTTCAAACGCAGGCGGTCTTGGTATTATTGCAGCTATGAACTCTAACGGAGAACAGCTTCGTGAGGAAATTCGTAAGTGCAAAGAATTAACTGATAAAATCTTCGGTGTTAATATTATGCTTATGAGTCCTTTTGCCGCTGAGGTAGCTGATGTTGTTATCGAAGAGGGCATTAAGGTTATTACAACAGGTGCAGGTAATCCGGGCAAATATATGGCAAAGTGGCTTGAAGCTGGAATTAAGGTAATCCCTGTTATTCCAAGTGTTGCACTTGCAAGAAAAATGGAGAAAGCCGGTGCTTTTGCTGTTATCGCTGAGGGTGGCGAGTCAGGCGGTCATGTAGGTGATCTTACAACTATGGCTCTTGTTCCTCAGGTAGTTGATGCTGTAAACATTCCTGTAATTGCGGCGGGCGGTATTGCTGACGGCAGACAGATTGCGGCGGCATTTATGCTTGGTGCAGTAGGTGTTCAGGTTGGCACAAAGTTCCTTGTAGCAGAAGAATGTACAATCGCTCAGGAATATAAAGATAAGGTTATTAAGGCTAAGGATATTGATACTGTTGTAACAGGTAAAAGACTTGGTCATCCGGTTCGTTCAATTCGTAACTCATTTACAAGAGAGTATACTAAGGCTGAGTACAATAGTGCTGAGGTTTCTGATGAGGAACTCGAAAAAATGGGTCTTGGCAGAGTAAGAATTGCTACAAGAGAGGGCGATGTATCTAACGGTACAGTTCTTGCTGGTCAGGTAGCAGGTATGATTAAAAAGGAACAGCCTGCTCGTGAAATGATTGTTGAGATGTTTACTCAGGCGGAAGAAGTATTGAACGGAGCGACAAAATGGGTAAAATAGCATTTGTTTTTTCAGGACAGGGTGCTCAGTACAGCGGTATGGGCAAAGAGCTTTATGAGGCTTCTTCAGCGGCTAAGGCTGTATATGATATGGCTGATTCAATTCGTGAAGGTACTTCAAAACAGTGCTTTGAAGCAACAGCTGAGGAGCTTTCACGCACAGTAAATACACAGCCTTGCGTTTTTACTGCTGACCTTGCGGCGGCAAGAGCGTTGGTTGAAAAGGGCATAAAGCCTGATAGTATTGCAGGATTTTCTTTGGGCGAGATTGCTGCCCTTGCTTTTTCGGGTATTTTATCTGACGAAGAGGCGTTTAAGCTTGTTTGCAAAAGAGGCGAGCTTATGGACAAAGCGGCAACCGAAAATCCTGGTGCAATGGTTGCAGTTATGAAGCTTACTTCTGAACAGGTTGAGCAGATTTGCTCAGGTTTTGAAAAGACTTATCCGGTAAACTATAATTCACCGGGTCAGACTGTTGTTGCTACAACAAGTGATAATGCAGAGGCTTTTTGTGCCGCTGTTAAGGATATGGGCGGCAGAGCAAAACAGCTTGCAGTAAGCGGTGCTTTCCATTCTCCTTTTATGGCAGATGCGGCTGAAGGTCTTGCAGAGTATATGAAAGATATTGCTTTTGCTGACCCACAGATTCAGATTTATTCCGATTATACTGCTCAGCCATATTCAGGGGACTACAAGGAGCTTGTAAAGGCTCAGGTTGAAAATCCTGTAAAGTGGCAGACAATTGTTGAAAATATGATTGCTGATGGTGTTGATACATTCATTGAAGTGGGTGTGGGTAAAACTCTTACAGGTCTTATTAAAAGAATTAACGAAGAAGTTAAAGCCTTTAAGGTTGAAACACCTTCAGATATAGAGAAGTTGGAAATAAACTGATGTTTAAAGTCTAACAAAAAGCCTCCTTTATCAAAGGAGGTGGCACGGCTTGCCGTGACGGAGGATTGCAAG
>JAXJSN010000060.1:0-9239 GCA_036310085.1 Ruminococcus sp. | reverse complement strand
GTTAAAGGGCGTTGCCCTTTAAAATCCCACAAGGGTTTTCAACCCTTGACCCGATAAACTTTTGAAAAAGTTTAATCAAAACTTTTATTTCGGGAAAAGTTGGTTAAAAAACAAGACGCTATCTGCTCGATTTGGATGCAATACTCTGTTGCCTTTTGAAAAGGCTTGACCGAAACTTTTAGTTTTTGATTTAATTAAGCGTCAGCTTTATTAAAAGACATTACTATTCAAAGGAAATTTATATGTTTAAGCTAAGAAGATATTTAAAAAATTATAAAAAAGAATGTTTTATAGGACCTATATGCAAGCTTTTTGAGGCTATTTTGGAATTGCTTGTTCCGCTTGTTATGGCTAATATTATTGATATAGGCGTAAAAAACGATGACGGCGAATATGTATTTAAAATGGGTCTTGTACTCGCTTTACTTGCCGCTTTAGGGCTGGGTAGTGCATTAATTTGTCAGTATCTTGCTTCAAAAGCATCGCAAGGTGTGGGTACTCAGCTTAGAAAAGATTTATTCAAACATATAAGCTCTCTCTCCCACGCTGAGCTTGATAAGCTTGGAACACCATCACTTATAACCAGAATTACAAACGATACCAATCAGGTTCAGCAATCCGTTGCTATGGGTATTCGTTTGCTTACACGAGCACCGTTTATTGTTATAGGTGCATTAGTTATGGCTATGACAATAAATGTAAAGCTTTCGGTTATTTTCTTTATTGCCGCCGCACTCATAGGTGTTACTCTGTATATAGTTATGAGTAAAAGTATCCCTGTTTTTGCCGCAATTCAGAAAAAGCTTGATATAATCGGTCTTATATGCCGTGAAAACCTTTCAGGCAACAGGGTTATCAGAGCTTTTTCAAAACAAGGCTCCGAAAAAATTCGCATAAATAAATCTACAAATGACCTTGCCGATACTGCAATTAAAGTAAGTAAGCTTTCAGCTTTGCTTAATCCTGTAACCTACGCAATTACTAATCTTGCAATTGTAATAATCATTTGGTTTGGTGCAATCAGCGTTGACAACGGCACAGGTATGCAGACAGGCGATATTATAGCTCTTGTAAACTATATGACACAAATACTTCTTGCTATGATTGTTGTTGCAAACCTTGTAGTACTTTTTACAAAGGCAAGTGCAAGTGCATCAAGAATTAATGAAGTATTTGAAACTAAACCAAGCGTAACAGAAAAAACTAAAGATACAATCGAGGTCTACACATCTCAGTATACTCCTATAATTGAATTTGACAATGTTTCATTTAACTATGGTGACGGCGATGACGAATTAACTTCAATAAGCTTTAGCATTTATCGTAATCAAACCGTTGGTATTATTGGCGGTACAGGCTGTGGTAAAAGTACGCTTATCAACCTAATTCCAAGATTTTATGATGTAACGGAAGGCTGTGTAAAGGTTGACGGAGTTGATGTAAAAGAATATTCTTTCTCACAGCTACGCAAACAAATGGGCATAGTACCGCAACAATCTGTACTCTTTAAGGGTACTATAAGAAGTAATATGCAGTGGCAAAATAAAGAAGCTACTGATGAAGAAATTATTAATGCACTCAAGGTTGCACAGGCATACGACTTTGTAAGCAAGCTGCCAAAGGGTCTTGATAGCCATGTTGAGCAGGGCGGTAAAAACTTTAGTGGCGGTCAAAGACAGCGACTTTGCATTGCAAGAGCAATTGTTGCATCACCAAAAATACTTATTTTAGACGACAGCTTTTCTGCACTTGACTTTGCAACAGACTCCGCTTTAAGAAAAGCACTTAAAGAATATACAACTGATATGACAGTAATTATCGTTACTCAACGCTGTTCAACCATTAAAAATGCAGATAAAATCATTGTGCTTGATGATGGTATGCTTGTAGGCTGTTCAACTCATAATGATTTGTTTGAAAACTGCGAAACATATCGTGAAATTTGTCTTTCACAGCTTAATGAAACGGAGGCAAAACAATGAAAAAACAATCTTCTGTTTCAAAAATTCTGCTTAGAATAAAGCCATATATGGGCTATCTTATTCTAGCACTTACAACTGCAATCACAAGCGTTTCGCTTACTCTTTATATGCCTGTACTTACAGGTAACGCAATCGACAATATAATTGATACCGGCAATGTAAATTTTGAAAATATATCAACTATTCTTATTTATATGGCTATAGGAATAGGCGGTGTATCAATTTTCCAATGGCTGATGACTTATTTTACAAATATAATTAGCTATAGAACAGTTCGTGACCTTCGCCGTGAGGTATTTCAAAAGTTTAATACCGTACCTCTCTCCTACATCGACACTCATCCTCACGGTGATTTAATAAGCCGTGTAATTAACGATATTGATGCAGTCGGCGATGGTCTTACTCAAATGTTTTTACAACTCTTTTCGGGCATAGTAACAATTATAGGCACTTTAATTTTTATGCTTATTATTGATTGGAAGATTGCAATTGCAGTTTTCGTACTTACCCCTCTCTCTCTTTTTGTAGCCGCATTTATCGGCAAGCTTTCACACAAACGCTTCACTCGACAGCAGAGCTTGCAGGGCGATATTTCATCGTATGTAGAGGAGCATATTGGTAATCAGCGAATTGTAAAAGCATTTTCTTATGAAGACAGAGCTTTTGAAGCCTTTGACAAATATAATACAGAGCTTTTAGATATAGGTTTTAAGGCACAGTTTGCAGGGGCTTTGGCTAACCCTTGTACTCGCTTTGTAAACGCTCTTGTTTATGCCGCAGTTGGTATTATAGGTGCTTTATCAGCGGTTTCCGGTACACTTTCTGTTGGTCAGCTTTCTTGCTTTTTAACATATGCAAATCAGTATACAAAGCCGTTTAACGAAGTAACAGGCGTGCTTACTCAATTCCAGACAGCACTTGCCGCCGCAGATAGAGTATTTGAGGTACTCGAAGCCGAAGACGAACCTGCCGATGCCCCTGAATCAGAAAGCTTTGCAGAATGTAAGGGCAATATAAGAATTGAAAATGTTTCTTTCTCATATACTAAAGACAAGCCTCTTATTAAAAACTTTTCTCTAAATGTTAAAAGCGGAAATCATATTGCAATAGTCGGACCTACAGGCTGCGGCAAAACTACCTTTATTAATCTGCTTATGCGTTTTTACGATATAGACAGCGGAAAAATCAGCATAGACGGAATTGATATAAACGATATGAGCCGTGACGAGCTTCGTAAAAAATACGGAATGGTATTACAGGACAGTTGGTTGTTTAACGGTACAATTATGGATAATCTACGATATGGCAATGAATACGCAAGCGACGAGGAAGTTATCTCAGCCGCAAAAGCAGCTTATGCACACAGCTTTATCCGTAAAATGCCACAAGGCTATAACACTATTATAAGCGAGGGTGGCGGCAATTTATCGCAAGGACAAAAACAGCTTCTTTGTATTGCTCGTGCTATGCTTACAAATCCGTCAATCCTTATTCTTGACGAGGCAACCTCTTCTATAGATACACTTACAGAAAAAAGAGTACAGAAAGCTTTTGACAGAATGATGAAAGGCAGAACAAGCTTTGTTGTTGCACACCGACTTTCAACAATTAAGGAAAGCGATGTAATCCTTGTGATGAAAGACGGCAATATTATTGAACAAGGCACCCACGACGAATTGCTTTCCCGTGGCGGTTTTTACAATAAGCTTTACAATAGCCAGTTTGCAGACAACACTCAATCTGCTTAACAATAAAATTATTCTAAAAAGAACAGTCTTCTTATCTGAGGACTGTTCTTTTTTACTTTATAGAAAATTACTATATATTGATTGCAAATAACTTTAATGTGTCATAATATTAAATTTCTCATAAAATGATAGTAAACAAAGCGTTTACATACAAGCATTTTCTTGTATGATTACCCATTTGGAGGAAGAATATGGAGAAAATTAAAGTCGGCACAATTTCATTTGAGAGCAATGCCGATAAAACAGAAAAAGACAGTTGCAAAATAAAAGAACATTCAAAAGATAATGAAGCTGTAAATAGTGAATGTAAGCCTTGCTACAAGCACGACATTTACTTTGAAGGCTGTGACAATATAAAAAGCTGTGATCTTGGCAGTAAATTTGTTGATGAACAGGGTAAAATTCTCGACTTAACACTCACACTTAGAGATGTTTGCCCTTTAAAACGCACCGCTGTTGCAATCGCTTTATACGAAATTGGTTCTTGCCACAGCAAAAAGCTAATTTCGCTTAAAGTTAAGACAATACCGGCGAGCGGTGGTACAGAACGAAAAGATATTTGTGTAGACAATATCCGTTTTGTAATCCCTGATGACATTGATACTTCAACAAATGACAGGCGACGCTTTTTTGTAGAGGTTTCTGCAAACTATATTGATGTTGTCAGTTCAGATAACTGCTGTCCTGACAAATGATTTTTCAGGAGGAATAACAATTATATGTGTAATGATAAATGTACCGGTGTTTTTACACTTATTATCAGTTTGCTTGTTGGCTTAGGCATTGCCGTACTACTGTTTTTTGACTTAATAGCATTAATTGCAGTAGGTCAATGGTCTGCCGTTGGTATAGGACTTTTAGGAATTTTAATCACTACTGCTTATGTAATCAGTATATCCAGACAAGACAAAGCATTTGACTGCTGTGTTTGCAAATTCGGAAAACAATTGATAATTTCTTCACTTGCATTGCTTATCTTGGCATTAGTTTCTCTTATATTTGCAATTCAAGGAGTATTTTTAACCTATTTTCTTGCGTTTATCATAGGCGGTTTAGCAAGCTTTGTAATTATAACAATTGCAAGTCTGACACTTTGCTCAATCGGTTGTTGTAAACGATAAGAGAAAGCTTATAGCTGTATGCAAGAGTTATTCACAATAATTTAAAATAAAAATTCAGCTCTGCAAAACTATTTTGCAGAGCTGAGTAATTTTTTAATTATTCATATATGTATTCTTCGGAATATACTTCATTTGAATATATATCATCGACAATTTCGTATGAAAAATATTTTTCAAAATAATCTGATTTATCACTTATACAGAGAGAATCATCAAGCACACCAATTTCCTTAAGAACCTTAATTGTATTTGTGTAGCTTTTTGGAACAATAAATGATTCAGATTTATTAGAATTAATATTGCCAACAATCAAGCTTGTAATACCTGAAGCTTCGATATTAGATGAGGTCTTAAATTCAAAAGTAAGCTGGCATACAGCGTCATCTCTTGTATTCATAAGTTCATAGAAATATGAACAATCATCATAATCATCATAACTATAATTATTTTGAAGGTTACGATAAACCCATAATGCTAATTCATAATCCTTGGTATCTGCTTCAAAGTCTTTACGATACGCTTCGAGAATCTTATCTATATTCTCTTTATTAAGATTTTTATTATCCTTTTTATTTGCAGTAATCTTAGAAGCTAAAATCTCTTTTTCACCGTTATTGCCATAAACACGGATTTCCTGTAAAGTATCATTACTTGCATGAGCAAGTCTGCTGTATTTGTTTATATACTGCTTGCTGTTAATCAAAGTTGATTTAACTAACTGATCTTCATAAGCCGCAAAGCTTTCATACATAGCAAGAGAACCAAATGAATAATATCTTGTAACAGTTGAACCATTTTTCAATTTATAGGAAATAGCACAAGCATCTCCCTCATCAAAATTAAGTGCAGCTAATTCAAAATTATCCATAAGCATACTATACCATACAGCTATAAACTTTTGGCTTGACATAGAAGGAAATCTGCCAATAATCTTAGAATGGTTATTGAGTATTGTGTTAATAGCAGCATCATCAGTAAAGTCTTCTGCCGCCTTTTTAGATACACTGCCTATCTGCTTTGGATTTCCATAGAAAGTTGACATATCTATAAATCCGGCACTTACAACCTCGTCCTTATGAGGAACATATGTTGAATAACCAAATACATCAAAATTACATAATGCAACACCAATAATAACTACTACAATAAGTCCGCCTAATGGGATTGATGTTTTAATAAGCTGTGAAAAGCCTTTATAGAAAACAAGATGAGCGATTATAAATGCAGGCACACTTCCTACGATAAAGCCGAATATAAAGCCCGGGAAACCGCCTAAAACATTTAATGAACCAAAAAGCACACCTAAAATCATACCAACCAAAAATGCAACAATAACCTTAACTATATGACAAGGTAAGAAGTATGCAAATGATGACTGTGCTCGTTCTGCCTTTCTCTTTTTAACAAGAAAACCGGCACCAACAAGACAAGCGGCGGTGAATATGAGCCAATACAAAATATTTGCACCTTCATAAGCCGCAATAGGATTTAACGCATTTATAATAAAGCTATTACCGATAACACTTGTATTAAAGCCATAAATAAATGCTCCGATTACACCCTTAATAAATAAAGTTGATAATGGATATGCAAAGCATACAACTGAGAACATAATAACAGCATTAATAGTTGTACCGCAACATACGGAAATAAGACCATAAAAAGAAATACTTGCAAGTGAACCAATTATCAGCTTTACATACATATCAGTAACTTCAGCGATAACAGGTTGACCAAATAAAATAGTAATCAAAGAGATAAGTCCCATAAAGAACATTGCCGGCACCATTGAGAACAAAAGTGCAACTGCTGACTTTGAAGTAAATAAAGTAACTCTGCTTATTGGCAATGAACCGTAAAGGTCGGCTTTACGCTTATTATGTAAGTACGAAAACACCTTAACGGTATAAAATATTGTAAATATAATTGTAAGAATATATATAACTGCCGCTGAAGCTATCTGGAAACTCTGCATTGCAACAGTAATTATTGCGGTTTCTGCCATTTTTGAAGACTCTGACGAGTTAACCGCCGTAAATCCCAAAGTAAGAGCAAGTGTAAGTATAATTACAGTCATTGCCGAAGCAATTATTGAATATACAACAAGTGTACCTGAACAAGACTTTAAATCCCACTTAAATATAGAAAAAGCCTGTTTGAATTTTTCTTTAAAGGATGCTGTTGACATCATAGCCTGCCGCCCCCATTTCACTTATAAAAATTTCTTCAAGAGTAAGCGGCAATGCCGAAACATACACAGGATTAAGAGCCCTGAGCTTTGGCATAAAGTCTTCTTCCGTTCCTCTTATAGTAATATTGAAAATATTTCCGTTTCTCCAAAGATTAATTACATTTATCCCCTCAAATGGATTTGCAACATCCGGCAACTGTGAAAAAGCAACCTGAACCTTTCGCAAGCCAAGCTTTAAGGCATCTACCTCACGCTCCATAAGCATTACGCCTCTATGCATTAGGCAAACTCTGTCGCATAAATCCTCAAGCTCACGCAGGTTATGAGATGCAATTACAACAGTAACATTATCCTGAGAAACTCTTTCAATAAGGATTCTTTTAAGAAGCTGACGAACAACAGGGTCAAGTCCATCAAAAATCTCGTCAAGGAATAAATATTCAGGACAAGTTGACAAAGCAAGAATAAGTGCCGCCTGTCGTTGCATACCCTTTGACATATTGATAACCTTAGCTTTTCTGTTTATTGGGAATACAGTACAAAGATAATTAAATTTTTCTTCGCTCCAATTTGGATAAAGACTTCTGTATAAAAATGCAATATTATCAATTGTGCTACTATTATAAAAATACGGAAAGTCCGAAATAAAGTAGCATTTACCCTTAGCAGTAGCATTATCAAACAGTTCTTCGCCATCCACCTTAATAATACCACCGTCAGGCTCATAAACACCGGACATCAATCTGAGTAAAGTAGATTTACCGCTACCATTACTACCAACAAGACCCAAAATTGTTCCCTGTTCAATATTCAGATTCATTTTATTGACAGCTACTACCTTATCAAAATTTTTGGTAAGGTTGCAAATCTCAATCATCGTTCATTCCTCCTTCTAGAACCTCATCCATAATCTGAATTAGCTCATCTCGTTCATATCCATATATACGAACACCCTTAATAGCCCTTTTGTATTCTTCTACAGCTAAAATTTTCTGAGCAGAATCCATAGAAAGCTTATCAGTTAAAAAACTACCCCTTCCAACTGTAGAGAAAATATAGCCGGACAATTCAAGCATTCTATAAGACTTAGCTACCGTATTAGGATTGATTCCTAACTGACTTGCAAGAGTTCTAACTGGGGGTAATTTGTCACCCGGACTAAAAACGCCTACTGATGCAAGCTTAACTACATTTTCAAAAATCTGTTCATAGATAGGAACACGAGATGCAAAATCGAGCTGAAACATAAACACAACTCCTTCCATACTAATTGTTTTTATTGTATTAATAACCTTAGTACACTTATACTATAATACAAATTATCTTTTGTGTCAATACAATTTTTTAAAAAACACCCTAATAGTAGATATATTATAGTTTTTGTAATTTTTGCAAAGCTTAGTCCGTCTTTTTTATAATGTATCATTTTTAGTAAAAGTAAACCAAAAAAGTTTTACATAATGTGTACTGAATAAACACCGACACGACGTCGGCGTTTTACCAAAACCCAACAATAATTGTGTTTTACATAAAAATCTGCCACGCAAAGAAAGCGTTTCTTTGTGTGGTTCAAGGATTTTGTCCATAAATGTTTAAAAACCTTGCACTTGAACAATTTAAAAACTGTAATAAAGTTTGATTATTTCTATGTTTTTAAATTCTTCAGCAAATATTATATAACGAAAATTCCGTATTGGCTTAATTGTCAATACGGAATCTTTATGTATAATTTATTCAACTAACAATCTCTGAATAGCGGTAGCATCGTTTATATCAATACTGTCATTTCCGTCAACATCAACATAATTCACCGGTGCTTCAATAGTTTCTATTTCATCAGCACAATACCTTTGTATAAGAGTAACATCATGAATTGTTGCCAACCCGTCAAGATCAATATCTCCCTTCACGTGAATCATTTTAAATTGAACATCATTTTCTTTTGCATAAGTTTCTGCATATGAACCTTTATAACCATAAATAAAAAAATCACTTTTATGGTATAATAAAGCAGTTTCATATATATGAGTAACATTATTAGGTATTGTAACGCTTTTTAAACTTGTACAACCTTGAAATATGTCACCTATGGTGGATATCCCATGTCCAAATACCACGCTTTCTAATGCAGTGCAACCAATAAATGCTTCATCTATAATTATCGTTACACTATCAGGAATAACAATAGACTTAAGGC
>JAXJSN010000059.1:0-22018 GCA_036310085.1 Ruminococcus sp. | reverse complement strand
TTCTGAATCTGTCATAAACTCTGCTTCCGTCCTTCTTTTTAACAGCAAGATTTGCCGCAACAAGCTCGCTGTCCTTAAAGCCTTTTTCGTGCAGATGCCTACAAAGTGAATCCCAGCTATCGTCAGCAAAACCAAGACCAAAATGCCTTATGGTGCGGTCACTTAATGCTCTGCCGTGAAGATAATTAAGACCCTCGGCACCGACGGGAGAATAAAGTGATGAATAATAAAACCTTGCCGCCGCACGATTAGCCTCATACACCCTGTTACGCAAACGGCTCATACTGTCGTCGTAAGAATCTTCAGGCATATCCATTCCTGCTTTTTGAGCGAGGAAACGCACCGCCTCAGCATAATCAAGATTTTCAATTTTCATTATAAAGGTAATAACATCGCCACCGGCACCACAACCAAAGCAATAAAAATAGCCGTTTTCCGGTGACACATTAAAAGAAGGAGTTTTTTCGCCGTGAAAAGGACACAATCCAAAAAGGCGACTGCCGACACGCTTTAAGTTTACATAACCTGATACAACATCGGCAATTTCGCATCTCATTTTCAGCTCCTGTAAAAAGCTGTCAGGGAAAGCCATAAAACTCCTCCTTTCTCTTTTCCTATTAGTTTTTTACGCTATTTATTCAAATATACCTTTATTTTTTCATTTATTATTTAAGAAAACACTGATTAAATCGTTTGTACATATTGTACCGTCAGATTTTTTGGGTAAGCTGACGGAAAATATGCAAGCAAGATGCACAAACAGCTTTTAACCTGATTTATTCAGAGGTTCCTTAAACTTCCGAGCAATAATATTTTTCCTCCTCACCAACAGCTACTACCTCACCGGCTGTAGCATCGGCAAGCTTTTTATTAAGTGAAGGGAGCAACTCAGGCTTTATATGAAATTTTAGCGTAACATCAGCTTCATAAATAGTATCGTCAACCTCTGCTCCATTTTCCAAAACGACAGAAGAAACTTTACCATACTGATTATAAGAGCATTTTAGCTGACACATAAGACAACTTTTCATAGTAACAATTTTAGCCGCATCAAGTGCAATTTTTGCTCCTTGTGAATATGCTCTAACAAGTCCGCCTGTACCGAGCAAAACTCCGCCAAAATATCTTGTAACAACTACGCAAACATCAAAAATTTCATTCTTTACAATAACATCAAGCGTAGGCATACCGGCTGTTCCTGACGGCTCGCCGTCATCGCTGTAACGCTTTATGTTACCCTCTCTAAGTGAATAGGCATAAACATTATGCGTTGCATTCCAATGCTCAGCTCGCTTTTCGTTTATAAAGTCAACAGCTTCTTTTTCTGTTGTAACAGGCTTACAATAGCCAATAAAACGAGAACGCTTTTCTACAAATTCATCTTTTGCACTCTGCAAAACTGTTTTATAATCTACAGCCATAAATTCACCCCACACTTAAAAAATACCGAATAAATTAAATTTTGAATAGGCAAACACTTAATTTGCAAAAACAAAAGTTAAAAGCCTTCTTTATCAAAGGAGGTGGCACGGTTTACCATGCCGAAGTATTGCAAGATTTCTGCTGATTTTTCAATCCTCAGTCAGCTTCGCTGACAGTTCCTTTTATAAAGGAGCCTTCAAGTGATTTATCAAACTCACAAAATTATATTTACCTTTTATAATATAGTAAACAAGGCGGCACAAAGTGCCGCCTTAACAATTACATAATAAATTATTTGTCCATACCGAAACGCTTCTTAAATCTGTCAACACGACCGCCGGTATCAACTAATTTCTGCTTTCCTGTGAAGAACGGGTGGCATTTAGAACAAACTTCAACATGAATATCCTTCTTTGTTGAACCTGTTTCAATCTTATTACCGCAAGCACAAGTAATTGTTGTCTGCTCGTAATTTGGATGTGTATTCTCTTTCATTATTTTTCACCTACCTGACTTTACACATTTAACAGAGTTATTATACATCATTAATCTGCAAAATGCAAGAGTTTTTTTAATTAATTTATTATTTATGCAAACTTATTTGATTGCTGTAACAAATACGACCGATATTCTTCAAGGCACATATTATAAGACCGCATTTTTACAGCATTATTCTCACCAACAAAGCGATAAATACTCTCATCTGAATTAACAAAAGTCAAACTTTCTTTGCCTAATGGGTATCTTTGTATAAAACCGTTTTCTATACAATTAAGTTCCAGAAAAGATTTAACCTTTTCATCGGTAAAATCAAACTTTACCAATAGTCCTGTCTGAAATTCGCTATTACCACCCTTTGGAACAAGCTTTGCCGCTGCAGCCTCTGCCCTTACCTGAGTATACTCAGGGTCATTCATCAGTTGCGAAAACTTAGCCTCATGCTCAGCCTGCTGAGCTTCATACGATACATAGCCTTTAACAATCTTAAGCTCTATTCCCTGCTTTTCGGCATTGTCAACCATCTGCAACAGTTTTTCATAAGCCATTGCATTCACGCTTATTCCGCCAAGCTCTTTAAGCTCAGGCACAAAATTTGAATCAAGCGGATTTTGTCGGTTTACAACTCGTATCAATTCTTCTTCATTATATTCCAACTTATCCTCAATAGATGTATTCGGACTTTGCACTTTTGAGGTAATACTAAAAAAAGCAACTACTCCTACACAAACAGCAACCACTGCAACACAAATTAAAGTAACTATAACAGCTTTGCGTTTTTTTATGCCATAGGGCATAATTTTTCCTGTTTTGGCGGCAAAAAGTGCCTGTTTTCGCCGCCGCTTAGATTCTCTATAATTCTTTTTATCATACGGAGTAAGACCGTAGGACATATTACACCTGCTTTATAAATTAATTGATTGTCTTTGATTCAATTTCTTCAACAGCCATTGTAATAAAATCATCAAGCTTCATTGCACCAAGGTCGCCGTTCTTTCTGTGACGAACAGATACAGTCTGAGCCTCGATATCCTTGTCACCAATAATGAACATATATGGAACCTTTTCAAGCTGAGCTTCACGGATTTTGTAACCAATCTTCTCACTTCTTCCGTCAACCTCAACACGCATACCCTTAGCTTCAAGTGCCTTCTTAACCTCGTAAACATAATCAAGATGTCTGTCAGCAACAGCAAGAAGCTTAACCTGAGTTGGAGCAAGCCACATTGGGAACGCACCTGCATACTTTTCAATGAGAAGAGCAAGTGTTCTTTCATAACAACCGATTGATGTTCTGTGAATAATATAAGGATTTTTCTTTGAGCCGTCCTTATCAACATACTCCATACCGAACTTTTCAGCAAGAAGCTGGTCAATCTGAATTGTAATAAGTGTATCTTCCTTGCCGTAAACATTCTTAATCTGAATATCAAGCTTTGGACCATAGAATGCGGCCTCACCTACACCAATTGCATAAGGAATTTCGAGATGGTCAAGGATTTTCTGCATAATGCCCTGAGCCTCGTTCCACTGCTCGTCAGTACCGATATACTTTTCTCTGTTATTTGGATCCCACTGTGAAAAACGATAGGATACATCTTCATAAAGACCAAGAGTTTTGAGCATATAAATTGCAAGCTCAAGACAATTCTTAAATTCTTCTTCAAGCTGTTCAGGCAAGCACATTAAGTGACCCTCAGAAATTGTAAACTGACGAACACGAATAAGTCCGTGCATCTCACCGCTTGACTCGTTACGGAAAAGAGTTGATGTTTCATTATATCTTAAAGGCAAATCACGATATGAACGCTGACGATTGAGGTAAGCCTGATACTGGAACGGACAAGTCATAGGACGAAGTGCAAACACTTCATCATCTTTTTCAGGATCACCAAGTACAAACATACCGTCCTGATAATGGTCCCAGTGACCGCTGATTTTGTAAAGGTCAGACTTAGCCATATATGGTGTTTTTGTAAGCAACCAACCACGACGCTGCTCCTCGTCCTCTACAAAACGCTGTAAAAGCTGGATGATTCTTGCACCCTTTGGAAGAAGAATTGGCAAGCCCTGACCGATAACCTCTGAAGTTGTAAATAACTCAAGCTCTCTGCCAAGCTTATTATGGTCACGGCTCTTAGCCTCAGCAAGCATTTTAAGGTGTTCTTCGAGCATAGCAGCCTTAGGATAAGCCACACCATACACACGGCAAAGCTGAGCATTATTTGCATCACCTCTCCAGTATGCACCTGTACAGTTTGTAAGCTCAATAGCTTTTAAAGCTGATACATTCATAAGGTGAGGACCAGCACAAAGGTCTGTAAAATCATCCTGCTTATAAAAACTAATGTTTTCGCCATTGTCGGCATGCTCTTTTACAAGCTCAACCTTATATGGCTCATTCATTTCTGTAAGCTTTGCAATTGCCTCATCAGGAGCAAGCTCAAAACGCTCAAGCTCAATACCTGACTTAACTATTTTCTTCATTTCAGCCTTAATCTTTTCAAGGTCATCAGCTGAGAAAGGCTTTTTAACATCAAAATCATAATAAAAGCCATTATCAACAGCAGGGCCTATTGCACACTTTGCATCAGGATAAAGTCTTTTTACTGCCTGAGCAAGCACATGAGATGCTGTATGCCAAAATGTTTTTTTACCGTCAGGGTCATCAAATGTTAAAAGCTCAACCTTACAATCCTTTGTAAGTTCAGTTCTTAAATCAACAACCTCACCGTTTACTCTTGCACAGCATACAGATTTGTATAATCCCATACTGATTGATTTTGCGATTTCTGCAGGTGTAATATTGCTGTCAAATTCCTTAACAACTCCACCCTTTAATTCCACATTAATCATATAATTTATCTCCTCTCTAAGCGAGTGCCTCGCACGCATTTCGTGTAAGTAACACCATATAGTATTAACACTTTTACTCTCGAGCGTAACAAAGCAATT
Organism: Ruminococcus sp.; assembly: GCA_036310085.1. Classification (GTDB taxonomy): domain Bacteria; phylum Bacillota; class Clostridia; order Oscillospirales; family Acutalibacteraceae; genus Ruminococcoides. Next base: position 17,143 of record JAXJSN010000059.1, on the reverse strand, counting down.
TCCTATAAATAAAAAAATCCCAATACTCCGTAAAAGAGTATTGGGACGAATTTACTCGTGGTTCCACCCAAATTCGGCAATAAAATTGCCCTCAAAAGCCTTAACGCAGCCAAACGCCGTGCCATTTCCTGCACAGTCTCAAAGGTGGTAGATTATAAGACCTAATGCAAAATATTCCAGCTAATAATTTTGCTCTCTGAAAAAGGCTATTTACAATCCGTGTCCTTCTCAATGATTTATAGATATGATAACACCACAACAAGCAAATGTCAATAATTATTTTTTACTTTCAAGTTCTTGTAAAAGCATATCAATTTCATCTACCGGCTTTTTTTCAACCTTTGTTTTCTTCTCGTCAGAATCATCAGCCTGCACAATATCGTGGATAGTATCAATAACAGACTCATCAACAACAGGAGCTATATCATCGCCACGATTTTCATTGCCTGTAACAGTAATAATGCTGTCTATGCCATTTGCATTTTGCTCAGCATTTTTCATAAACTGAATTTCTTCTTGTCTTGCATCCTTTGAATTAAAGCCAATTACAAAGTCATCAAGGTCCTTAGAGGTAGGTCTATCCTTCTTTTCTTCTGTTTCGCCCTTACCTTTTCTTTCCCTCTTAAACTTTTCCATATCCTCTAATCGGCTGTTACGCTTACTGAATACAAGCTCGTCAAAATTGTCAGGGGATACCAATTCTTCATCTTCATTTTCTCTCTTATCGTGATAATGTGTACCATCAACAATCTTAATGGCATCATTAGAAAGAAGATTAAATGACATTTCAATAATAAATGAAAGTGCATAAATACCCAAAGCGATAAACATACCGCCGATAAGCAAGTTACTTCTACCTGCCTCTTCCACTAAAGTAGTACCAAATATGTAAGCACCATATGACAAGCAAAGTGCAACAGCAGGCAAACCGTATATATAGCAAGCCTTAACAGGATTTCTGCCCTTTATTCTTGAAATAATCATAGAATAAGAGAACAAATAAAGTGTAAGGAAAATATAGCAGAACATTGAAGTCATATCGCTTGCAGTTACAGAAATTCTTGTAGATATCAAGAAATCGCTGATAAGCTGTGCACACGCCCACAAACAAGGGAATACATACAAAATAGAAATTGAATTAACCGTTGTTTTTCCTGAAAAATGAACCGTACACATAATAAACAGTGCAATCGCCGCAGGAATAGCCGCTGCAGCAATAATTACAGCCATAAAATAATACTCGTCAGTCGGTTTAAGATTTAAAAAGTCAAACAACGACACGCCCGAAAGCAACACTGCCGATAAGCACGCCATTACACCCGCAACGGGATTTTTACTTACCTCGTAAACAGGCGCTGTATCTCTGTCAAATATATTAAACAATACACTAAAAACAAAAATACCAAGTGCCCCGCCAATAACAGCATAAGAAGTCATAATTTTGTCCATACCAAAAACAAGTCCGTTGTCATCAAGTGACAAAAGGCTCATCATTTTCAGAGCAATCATTGCAACTGAAATTAAACCAAACGGAATTAACGATAGCTTAACCTTCATAACATTCTCCATTTCTTTATTCATAGTTATAATATATTAAAAGTATTCATATATTATTTTAAGACAATAACATAATTATGTCAAGAACAAAAGGACATATATAAGTTTGTTTTTACGCTAAAATTACAGGAGCGTTTTATGAAAGAAAAAGTAACATCCATACTGATTTTACTTGTACTTATGGCTTTGTTGCCGTTTATCTCAGTAAAATGCAGTAATCAAAATACTCTTTTCACTTATTCAAAAAAGGAAAGTGGTACTTCCACAAAAAGCACTGATGACAACGAGCTTATATATGGACTTGTTGCCGCAAAATATAAAAGCGAATATTCAGAGGACACAATCAAAGCAATTACAATAATTTTAAATACAAATTATAAAGCAAATTCAAAGCTTTACGATTTGGAAAATAAAACAGACTTTCTAAACAAAGACGAGTTCTGCAATTTATTCAGTAAAAAAGAATATGGTAAAATCAAAAGCATCGTTGACAGCGTAAACGAAACAACAATGCTTTTTAACAACAAATTAAAGATTATTCCATTTTCTGAAACCTCAAACGGAAAAACCATAACAGACGAAAACTACAACTATATTTCGGCTGTTGCCTCGCCTTGGGATTGCTATTTTGATACATACAACGAAAATAACCACTGTGTTGGCGTAAGCTTGAGCGGAATTAATTATCTTTGCAAAAACGGCTTCACATATAAAGAGGCACTTTTATGGTATTTGCCTCAAGGAACAATTAACGATTAATTATAAATTACATTTTTACTGCCCATAATCACTTCACCATTATTATCGGTAAAAGGTGCTGTACCAAGAAGATTGCTATAATGATTCTTTTCAACCTTAATTGCCGCAACCGAAAAAGCATCATTTACATTGTCGCCCATTTTATTTTTATAATATGAATAATCCATAGACAAATACTTGTATGCCAAGGTAATATCGTCTATGTTGATTCTGTCTTCTAAGTCATCAAGATTAATCACACAAAAATACAAATTATATTTATCAAAAAAATCTTCCTTAAAATATTCCTCGCTAAATAAAAGGCTTTCAATTACAGCTCTTTCTTCTTCATAAAAACCGCAATTGTTCACCATACTCCTTAATTCCTCTTTACTTTGAACAGGGGTAGCGGAATATGAATAAAATTCAGTCATTTTTTTCAAAAAATCGTCATATCTATCCTTATCCAAAACCATTCTGTCAGAATAATCAACCTTATCAGAATTTGAATCTGTATAAGTAAAAGCTTTTATTCTTGAAAAATTACAATATCTTACTTCGTAGGTCAAATTATAACAAGCACAACAAATTAATATTATTGCACCTACAACACATAAAACAGATACTATAATTTTTGTTTTGAGCATTATACTAAGCTGCATTACATATAGCAAAATATTGCAAACAACTAAAATAGATACCAATGCATATATAGCTATCGGTGCAGATTCAAAAAACATTATCGGTCCACAAACAACAGCAGTCAAAGACATAACCGAAATCAAAACAGCTGTTTTAGTGTCGAAATCAATTCCACGAGTTACATTAACTCTTCTTACAATCAAAAATGCTATGAGCATCAGGCAAACAAAAACCAAAGCAAAGGATTGCCAGCACTCAGTTTCAATCATAGTAATAAATCCAAATAACCTCAGCAACGCAAGAACAATAACCAAACCAAAAGCCACGCATACAAATGCAATCGAAGAATTTATACTTAACAAAATCTTCAATCTTTGATTTTTTTGATATTGTTGCATCATATCCAATGCAAATACCTCCATTAATTTAAAGCTTTCGCATACAAATAGAAACCAAAAGAGATGTCTTATAGCACAGACATCTCTTTAATTATGTACGATTCAATTTTAAAAATAAATTAATCGCCTCAGGCTTATTTTTCTTCGACCTCAACCGGCACATCACTTGTACAATGAGGGCATTTTGTAGCCTTTATATCAATTACGCTAAAGCAGAAAGGACACTTCTTTGAAGTTTCTTCCTTAACCTCTGGCTTTTTGCCAATTGACATAATCTTATTAATAAACTTTACCATAAGAAAAATTACAAACGCCATAATCAAAAAGTTGATAATAGCTGTAATAAATTCACCATAACGAATAACAGCACCGTTAATATCAAGCTTATATTCATCAAAATTCATTCCGCCAAATAAGCCGAGTATAGGTGAAATAATATCCTCGGTAAGTGATGTTACAATACCCTGAAACGCACCGCCTATAATTACACCAACTGCAAGGTCAAGCACATTTCCACGCATTATAAACTTTTTAAATTCTTCAAAAAACGCTTTCATACTAACTTCCCCCTAAACACTACTTTTAAAGTGTTGCTTTATGGAATACCTTCTTACCCTTTTTAATGATTACATAGCCTTTTTCAAATGCAGAAGCAGGAACTTTTGCATAAACATCTGTTACCTTTTCATCATCAACAGAAACACCGCCCTGCTGAATAAGTCTTCTGCCTTCACCGTTTGACGGAATAAGTCCACACTTTTTAAGAAGGTCAAGAATAGCAATCTCACCATCTGCAAAATCCTCGTCAGCAAGCTGAGTAGAAGGCATATTATCTGTATTTGACTTGTTACCAAATAATGCTCTTGCAGCCTCCTGTGCCTTGTCAGCCTCTTCCTTGCCGTGTACAAGCTCAGTAAGCTCGTAAGCGAGAACTTCCTTAGCCTTGTTGATTTCACTGCCCTCAAGCTTTTCAAGCTCTGCTATTTCCTCAAGAGGTAAGAAAGTAAGCATCTTTATGCACTTGATAACATCGCCGTCGTCAACATTTCTCCAATACTGGTAAAAATCGTAAGGGCTTGTCTTTTCTGCTGAAAGCCAAACAGCACCTGACTGAGTTTTACCCATCTTCTTACCCTCTGAGTTAAGGAGAAGATTAATTGTCATAGCGTATGCATCTTTACCAAGCTTTCTTCTGATAAGCTCAGTACCGCCAAGCATATTACTCCACTGGTCGTCGCCACCAAACTGCATATTACAGCCGTACTTTTTGAAAAGTGCGTAGAAATCGTATGACTGCATAATCATATAGTTAAACTCAAGGAAGCTTAAACCTTTTTCCATTCTCTGCTTGTAGCACTCAGCTGATAACATTCTGTTTACGCTGAAATGAGCACCAACATCTCTGAGTACATCAACATAATTTAAATCAAGAAGCCAGTCAGCATTATTAACAAGCATAGCCTTATCTTCTGAAAAGTCAATAAAACGACTCATCTGCTTTTTAAAGCACTCAACATTATGGTCGATAGTTTCCTTAGTCATCATCTGACGCATATCTGTTCTGCCTGATGGGTCACCAATCATTGCAGTACCGCCGCCAATAAGTGCAATTGGCTTATTGCCTGCCATCTGCAAACGCTTCATAAGACAAAGTGCCATAAAGTGACCTACATGAAGGCTATCGGCAGTTGGGTCAAAGCCAATATAAAATACTGCTTTACCATTATTAACAAGCTCTTTTATTTCATCTTCATCTGTAACCTGAGCAATAAGACCTCTGGCTACGAGTTCTTCGTATACTCCCATTTTATACAAATCCTTTCAAATTCTATTAATATATACAATAATAGTATATTATCAAATCAGCTAAAGGTCAAGAGAAACAAACAAATCGAGTATTATTTTTTCTTGCCTCGTCTGTATTTTGCAAACTTATCCTTGCCGTTTTTATTTTTATTATTTGATTTAATCTGTTTTGAGTTTTTGTTATATCCGCCCTGAGTATAGCCTGCCATAGGAGTTATAAGGCAATTTTTGCCGTTACCTATTAAATCTCTCCTGCCTGCTTTTATAAGTGCCTTTGTAACAAGTGCTTTGTTATCAGGTATAAAATACTGCAACAAGGCTCTTTGCATAGATTTTTCATCTTCGCTCTTTGGCACATAAACTTCTTTTAAGGTATAAGGGTCAAGCTCGGTATAAAACATACAGGTTGAAATTGTACCCGGAGTAGGATAAAAATCCTGTACCTGCTTGGGGTGAATATTTTCACGCTTACAAAACAGTGCAAGCTCTACCGCATCTTTAAGCGTTGAACCCGGATGTGAGCTCATAAGATACGGCACAACATACTGGTCTTTATTATCTTTTTGATTAAGCTCATAGAATTTTTTACAAAAGCGTTTATAGGTTTCTATATGAGGCTTACCCATTTTATCAAGCACAGCCGCTGAACAATGCTCAGGTGCAACCCTTAACTGTCCGCTTATATGATGCTTTACAAGTTCTCTGAAAAATTCGTCACTTTCGTCCTCCATAAGGTAATCAAAGCGGATTCCACTGCGGATAAATACCTTTTTAATTCCGTCAAGCTTCCTAAGCTTTCTCAAAAGTTCTAAATACTCATTATGCGACACCTGCATATTTTTGCATGGAGTAGGAGCAAGACAGCGTTTATTTTTGCAAAGTCCAACTTTTTTCTGCATTTCGCAAGACGGCAATCGAAAATTAGCAGTAGGACCGCCCACATCGCTTATATATCCCTTAAAGCGAGGATTATCCACAAAGCTTTCTGCCTCTTGTATAACACTCTGCTGACTTCTTACCGTAACTGCTCTGCCCTGATGAAATGCAAGTGAGCAAAAGTTACAAGCACCAAAGCAACCTCTGTTATGAGTAATTGAAAACAACACTTCTTCAATACCAGCAACACCGCCAAGCTTTTCGTAGCATTTCGGATACCAACGCTCATACGGCAAAGAATAAACCCAATCAAGCTGTTTTGTATCAAGCGGTGGCATTGGTGGATTTTGAATAAGAATATAGTCACCGTGCCTTTGAATAAGAGTTTTACCTCTTACTGCATCCGCCTCCTCAAGCTCCTTTCGTGCGGCAATTGCATACTCACGCTTACTGTCACAAACACTTTTGTACGAGGGAAGCTCCACAACTGACATCGGTATATAATCCTCTGTCCTAACCTTATAGCAAATACCCTTTATATCGGTAAGTGCATCAACCGTATAACCTTGCGAAAGTCTTTTGGCAATCTCTATTATCTGATTTTCACCCATACCATAAATTAATATATCGGCTTGGCTATCAAACAAAACAGACGGCATAACTGCATTTTTCCAATAATCGTAATGAGCAAATCTTCGCAACGAAGCCTCAAGACCGCCTATAATAATCGGTGAATTAGGATACAATCTGCGAATTATCTTTGAATACACAGTAACAGCCCTATCAGGTCGTTTACCTGTTTTTCCGCCTGCAGTATAGGCATCGTCATGACGACGGCGTTTTGCAACAGTATAATGAGCAACCATACTGTCAATATTGCCTGCCGAAATCAAAAAACCTAAGTTAGGCTTACCAAACTGAGTAAAATCATTATCGTTTTTCCAATCAGGCTGAGCTAAAAACGCCACTTTATAACCGCATGCTTCAAGCACACGAGTAATAATGGCGGCACCAAATGACGGGTGGTCAACATAACTGTCGCCGCAAATATATACAAAATCCACGCTATCCCAGCCACGCTGAGAAACCTCTTTTGCGTTCATTGGTAAAAATGCCATTATTATCTCTCCTTCGGCTAATTTTTTTGAAGTTAATCAAAATTATGATAACATCCCGTATTAATTTCCGTGAAGTTAAAGGTTTTTGCCCTTTAAAATCCCACGAGGGCGTTGCCCTTGACCCAAAAAAGTTTAATTAAAACTTTTAGTTTAGAAACTGTCATCTAAAATATAAATCAATCACTATTACTTAAAATATTTCTTCTTTCAAGCCATTCGTTGTAAGTCATAAGAACATCTCTCGGCTTTGAACCTTGATGAGGGCCAACTACACCCATCTGCTCCATATCATCAATCATTCTGCCTGCACGGGCATAGCCTACCTTTAGTCGTCGCTGTAATAATGAGGTAGAAGCTTGTCCTGCATCAATAACGCATCTGATTGCCTCATCCATCTTAGCGTCAACATCAAAACTATCTTCGTCTTCACCGCCATTACTGCTACCTTTTTTGCCTGTAGCAATTTCCTCAGCGGCAATACGCTTAATCTGTTCTTCAATTTCCGCATTATATTGTGCAGAGAATGATTTCTTTATATAACGGGTTACGCCCTCAATTTCTTCATCTGATGCATAACAACCCTGAACACGCACAGGCTTTGGTGCACCGACAGGCGAAAATAGCATATCACCTCGACCGATAAGCTTTTCACCGCCGCCAACATCTAGAATTGTACGAGAATCCATATTTGAGCTAACTTTAAGTGAAATTCGGCTAGGTACATTCGCCTTAATAAGACCTGTAATTACATTAACTGTTGGTCGCTGAGTAGCCAAAATAAGGTGCATACCAGCCGCACGAGCCATCTGTGCAAGTCGGCATATTGAGTCCTCTACCTCACTCGGAGCCGCCATCATAAGGTCAGCAAGCTCGTCAATGGCAATAACTACTCTTGACATTTTTTCTTTTGCAACAGGCAAGCCGTTAACTTCCATAACCGGCTGAATCATCTCACCCTCCTCATTTTCCACAGGAGGATTTTGACTTATATACTCTAAATTCTTTTCAATCAAGCTGTTGTAGGAATCAATATCTTTACAATCGTATTCTGAAAAAATCTTGTATCTTGTAAGCATTTCATTTACTGCCCAGCTTAACGCACCTGCCGCCTTTTTTGCATCTGACACAACAGGAATAAGCAAATGCGGTATACCTTTATATTTTGAAAATTCAACCATCTTAGGGTCAATAAGTAAAAGCTTAACTTCGTCAGGAGTAGCCTTAAAAAGTATACTCATAAGAATTGAGTTTACGCAAACCGACTTACCTGAACCTGTTGTACCTGCAATAAGAAGGTGAGGCATTTTAGCAAGGTCAGCAACAACTATATCACCCGAAATATCTCTGCCCAAAACAGTAGTAAGCTTACTCTTTGCAGTTCTGAACTTTTCTGAATCAATAAGTTCACGCATCGAAACCATACTTACAACCTTATTCGGCACCTCTATACCAACTGCCGCCTTGCCGGGAATTGGGGCTTCAATACGAACACCATTAGCCGCAAGATTAAGTGCAATATCATCTGAAAGATTTGTAATCTTACTGATTTTCACACCGGGTGCAGGCTGTAGCTCATATCTTGTTACAGATGGACCACGACAAATATTAACAATTGATGCACTTACTCCAAAGCTTTTAAGGGTATCAATAAGCTTTTTTGCATTGTTGTGCATCTCCTCCATAGCATTTCTGTCATTATTATTTTCAGGCATTGACAAAAGCTGAATAGGAGGATAACTATAAATCTTCTCCTCTTTTGGTTCATTATCAGAACCATCAACAGAATAGCCTGCATTTTCAAGCTCGTCCGGAGTTTCAATATCCTCAGATTTTTTTCTGCGTTTTTTACCACTCTGCTCAACAGGCACAGTCTGTGGGTCAGCTTGCTTTGCACCGTCTTCTTTATAATTTGAGTTTTTTTCTTTTGAAATACCCTCCGCAATATCAGAAACCGCAGAATCTGAACTTTCGCCAAACGGCTTACTTGCACGATTAATAATATTGATAAGCTCTTCCGATAAATCCTTTTCTGTTGCATTTTGTTCGTCAGTTTCAGCATAGTCAATATCTATACCGTCACTAAGTTTTTTCTTTCTTTTCTTCTTTGATTTATCGTCATCAAGCGGTACATCTATCAAAGTAGTATTATTGTAGGAAGGAGTGACCACATCGGTATTTGAATATCCGTCATTATATTGGTCACGAGTAAGCTTGGCCTCGTGTTTTTCACGATAAGCTCTTGCTCGCTCAATACTTGCTCTTTTCACTCTTGAAGCAGCTCTGCCAACATCATGCACAGAAAGATTTCCTACAAGAAATATCAGCAACAAATCTATTGCCAAAGCTATTAAAAATCCGGCTAAATCTCCACAAGCCAAGGAAAAAATAAAACCAAAAATACCGCCTGTTATTCCGCAACCAAAAGGTATGTACGCTTCTGACCTGTAACAATCAAGGTAAAGATTTTTCATACATTCCAAGAACCCTATGTCGGTATATGGTCCACCACTGCCCAGATACATTAATGCACCGGTTAATAATATAATTGCTACGCACATTACAACCTTAAGCTTAAAATGTGCAATTTGTTTTTCTTTTTCATTTATGACAGCTATATAAATCAATAAAGCAGGAATCAAAAAAATGCCAAAGCCAAAAACACCAAATAAAAAACCTCGAAACATTGTATAAATGCTTTCGCCCTTGACAAAAATAATAATACAAAAAATAACTGCCGCAGCCGCAAGCAACCAGGTTTTTACTCGGGTACTAAGACCGTTTTGCTGTGGGGCAGAAGCAGTTTTTTCTTTACCCCTGCCATTTGAGGCAGGGGATTTTGATTTTCTGTTTTCAGATTGTTTTGCTGTCTGCTTATTTGCTGACAATCAAATCACTCCCGATTATATATTGAACACAAGTGGACTTCCTGTAAAAAAGTTTACGCCTGTATTCATTTCAATTATAGATATTACCAAGAAAACGATACCTGCAAGTGCTGTATAAACAACAAAGATAATCATTTTATCAGTTTTCAAAAACCACTTAAAAATAACAATTGATATGTAACCTACAACAGCCGCTGTAGCCATACCTGCAATAATAACAACAGGTGAAACTGTTATTCCCTCAGGTGACTTAATAGCCTCAATACCCTCAAGCAAAGCCGCCGCAACAATAGCAGGAATACCTAAAACAAATGTATAGTCAAGAGCCTTTTGCTTGTTGATACCTCTCATTTGACCTACAGCCAAAGTTGAGCCTGAACGAGAAATTCCCGGGAACAAAGCCGCTGTAACCTGCATAAGACCAACGCAAACAGCGTCAAGAACAGAATAGCTTTCTCTGTTTTTTCCTACCACATCAGCATTTTTGAGATGCTTTTGAGCTTTCTGAGCCGCAATATTTCTTTTGTTAAAAATAATACCAACTGTAAGCAGAACACTTGTAATAATAAGTGAAATTGAGGTAACAAGAAGAACAGGACTTGCTGAAAGCACATCGGCAAGGTCTTTTATCTTCATATCTGTACCCGGAATTGGGATAAACAGCAAAAACAGCGGAAGTAAACCTATTATAAGCATCATAATAAGATTTCGTTCATAATTCATTTCACTCCACTTGAATTTGCGTGTAAAAATATCCTTTACCATTACAACAAATTCCTTTAAAAGGCTCCAAATAAGCTTGTAGTAAAACGCACATACTGCAACAAGTGTACCCACATGTAGCATTACATCAAAAAACAAGCTTGCTTCCTCTCCTACTCCGAGAATATGCTGAGTAATAGCAAGATGACCACTACTTGACACAGGAAGAAACTCGGTAAGTCCCTGAACTATACCCTGAATAATTGCTTCTAAAACATTCATTAATATGTACTCCTTCTTTTTATTCTAAAAATATGTAAACGGACGGCAAAAAAGTCGCCCGAATTTTCAAACACACAACCTTATCAAAAGAGATTCAATTTATTTTGGTATTAATTTTTATCTTGGCTTTCACTTTTTGAGTCTTTTATCATACCATAAAGAGCCTCAATAGCATCAGAAACCGTACCTACTTCATCAATAAGACCAACCTCAACAGCCTCTTCGCCCTCAAGAATTGTACCTATATCCATTACAAGCTCACCGGTATTCAAAACAAGTCGATTATACCTTTCTTTTGAAATATTAGAATTTTCAGAAACAAAGGTAGTAATTCTATCCTGCATTTTTCTAAAATACTCAAAAGTCTGAGGAACACCAAGAGTAAGACCCGTAGTGCGAACAGGATGAACAGTCATAGATGCACTTTTTGCAATAAAGCTTTTTTGAGTAGCCACAGCAAGGGGAATACCAATCGAATGACCACCGCCAAGAACAATAGAAACCGTAGGCTTTTTCATTCCGGATATTACCTCCGCAATTGCAAGCCCTGCCTCTACATCTCCGCCAACAGTATTAAGCAAAACAAGTAAACCTTCAATTCTTTCGTCCTCTTCTATCGAAACAAGCAAAGGTATTACATGCTCATATTTAGTTGTTTTATTTTGCGGAGAAAGAACATAATGCCCCTCAATCTGCCCGATAATTGTAAGACAATGAATAACCGCATCTTTATGAACCGCTAAAATAGAACCCGTTTCGCCAATTTGGTCAGTATGCGATTCATTTATAGGACTATCATCCTCAAGCGTTTTAGGGTCATCATGAGAGCAAGGATTTTTTACAATATCCTTTTTATTATCCTTAGATTTATTTGAACCGTTCTTTTGCTGTTTTGTTTTTTGTGACATATATATGCACCTCCGAAGATTATTTTTCCCGAAAGTGCTAATATAATGTATATTTATTTTATTATAGCATTTTGATATTGATATTTCAATATTTTTATATTTATATTTCTAATAAACAATAATTATTTTAAAGAATTATTGTAGTATAGAGTAAACTGAAATTAATTTTGTTTTTAGCAATACAACTATTCTGCGAGTATATCGCACACATTTTTTAAAATAAGTATATCGGAGTGAACATAATTGAATTCTGACACAATCTCAGGAATTATCATTATAATCTTAATCGCCTTATCAGGATTTTTTTCATCAGTTGAAACAGCATTTTCATTTGTAAATAAAATACGAATACAAAAACAAGCTGATGAAGGAAGTAAAAAAGCCAAAAATACTCTCTATATTATTGAACACTTTGACAATGCTCTTACAACAATCCTTATATGTAATAATATTGTAAATCTTAGCTGTTCATCACTTGCAACCGTACTTTGTCTTAATCTTTTTGGCGATATGGGCTCTGCAATCGCAACAGGTGCAACAACACTTCTTGTACTTACCTTTGGCGAGGTTATACCAAAGTGTCTTGGTAAGGAGCATTGCGATACCTTTTCAATGAAAACAGCCTCTATCCTAAAAATATTAATGCTTATATTTACACCATTTGTTTTTGTTCTTGTAAAGTTCAAATCTCTTGTTATTAAACTTACAGGGGGTTCAAAAAACACCCCGTCTGTTACTGAAAGTGAGCTAAAATATATTGTAGAGAGTATCGAAGAAGAAGGCGTACTTGAAGAAAGCGAAAGTGAAATGGTTCGTTCTGCACTCGATTTTGACGAAAAAACAGCAGAAGAAATAATCACTCCACGAGTAGATATAACATTTATAAGCATTGATGATGATGCTGAAAAAATAAAAGATATAATTATAGAAAACAGATATTCCAGAATCCCTATTTATCAAGATACTGTTGATAATGTAATAGGTATTCTTCATACACGAGATTATCTTGAAAGCCTAGCAGACGGCAAGCCTGCAAATATTCGTGATATTATGCAAAGTCCATACTTTGTATTCAGAACACAAAAGCTTTCTAAAATTCTTAGTGCATTTAAACGCACAAAAATACATATGGCTATTGTTACCGATGAATATGGCGGAACACTTGGTATGCTTACTATGGAAGATTTGCTTGAAGAAATCGTCGGAGATATTTGGGATGAGGACGAAGAAATAGAACTTAGCTATTATAAAATCAGCAAAGACGAATTTCTTGTGAATGGCGATATAGAGCTTGATGATATGCTGGCTTTATTTGATATGGATGAAAACACCATTCAGTGTGACAGCTTAACCGTTGGCGGTTTTATTCTTGAACAAGCAGGAACTATTCCAAATAAGCGTGCAAGTCTTGAGTATAACGGCTTTAGATTTACAATTATGGAAGTTAAAAACCAAAGAATAATGAGAGTAGTTGTAAAAAAGCTTGATAAAAACAATCCGGAAAAATCAAACAAACCAAACGAAATAAAAGAATAGTTTTAAGTGGACGGCAATTGTCGTCCACTTTTTTTACTTTTTATGAAATTGCTCGGACATAGAAACTATTAAATTATAAAATGCTGTCTGAACGAATTGTGTGCAAGGCACTCGCTTTTTTATAAAAAAATTCCCTAAGATATCCTCTGCCTTAAAAAAATATCATCACATAGCAACTTTTAACTCACAATATAAACTGTGCAAAATACCGCTCTATCACTTCGGTATATTGCACAGTTTCTTCTTTTGTATTTTCTGTACACTTATGCATATATACAAAATTGCATTTTCACAAAATTATTTTTTAAAAAAGTGCATACTTTTATGCATTTTTTCTTATTTTAGGGGCTATATATGGAAGGACTTTTTTAGTTCGTGTTTAAAAGCCTCCTTTACAAAAAGGAGGTATTCCATATGTTGATTTAAGACATGAATCAAATCTTATGCTCGTTGATGGATTAACAGAAAAATATTTTTGTAATGGTGACGGTACACATCCGACCAAAGAAGCATATGATATTTTTTATGTTCCTGCTATTGAAGCAAAGCTAAAAGCTTTATAAGTTATAATACATAGCTTAACAATAAAATTCCGTATTGGCTTAATTGTCAATACGGAATTTTGTGTATAAATTATTCAACTAATAATCTCTGAATAGCGGTAGCATCGTTTATATCCATACTGTCATTTTTATCCACATCAGCAAGATTAAGCTGTGTTTCGTTAAGCTCTACATCAGTTGCACAATATCTTTGCATTAAAGTAACATCTAAAATTGTCAAGTCGCTATCAAGGTCAATATCTCCCGGTGAAACTTTTACATAATTAAAACCCTCTTTTTTTGCATAGGCAGTACCATATGAAGCCGAATAACTATAAATAGTAACACCTTCTATTTTATTGTATGCTACACCATATGCTATACCATCACTATTATATAAAATCTCTGAAGTATAGCCAATAGCATTACTTCCTATTTCAGTTAAACTTTTGGGTAGAGTTATCCTTTTCAGATTAGGACAATTTAAAAAAGCATCATACTCAATAGTTGTTACCTTATCAGGAATAACAACATCTGTTAAACTACTACAACTTGCGAAAGCATGCCATTCAATTTTTTTTAAATTATCCGGTAACTTTACTTTTTGTATATTATTACATCCACCCAAAACACTTCTGCTGAGTACTTCTATATTATCAGGAAAAGTAATTTCATTAAGACTTTCACAGCTTGAAAATGCACATGCTCCAATCTCAATAACACTATTAGGGATTTCTATATTAGTAAGATTGTTATTATTTTGAAAAGCTCCATATCCAAGAGAAACAACTCCATCAGGGATTATAATACTATCTAAATCACAATAAGCAAATGCAGAATCAGCAATATATGCAATTCCATCTGGTATTTCTATACTTTTCAAGGATTCACAAGAAGAGAATGTCGATCTCTCTATACTAGAAATATTCTTTGATAAAGTAACATCAGATAAATTATTACAATCGTAAAAGGCATTTTCATCAATATATGTAACACTATTAGGGATTACTATTTTTACCATATTGTTCTTTGCGAAAGCATAATAACCAATATATTCAACTGTATCGGGAATTATTATATTAGTTGTAGAACAATTATTAAATGCTTTTTTTCCAATGCTTGTAACAGGACAACCATTAATTTCGCTTGGAATTTCTATTTCGGTTTCGGTGCCTGTATAACCGGTAATTGTAACCTTTTTATCAGTTAAACTATAACTAAAATCATTGTATGTTCCTATCATCGTTAAAGCAGCTGAACTACTTTCAACCGTAGCGGCATTTACTGCAATTGGCATAGTACCAACGGATAACATCATAACAGCAGAAAGCATTACTGCTATAGCTTTTTTGAATTTAATCATAAAATCACGCTCCTAAAACATTGTAGTGAGTTTGTTTAACTCTTTAATTTTATTATACTACCCCTTGCACAAAATTACAATAACTATATGCAAATTTTATAAATATATTTAATATTTAAACTAAATACAATTACAAAAGTACTTATTTTGATGGCATTAAGTCTGCTCTTGAAAAATGGGAGATTCCATATATTGACTTAAGATACGAAAGCACTCTTGCTGCTTGGAATACCGAACTAGCCAACAAATGGTTTAATTACACAGATGGTGAAGGTGATGGTACTCATCCGAATCTTAAGGCTTATGATCGTTTTTATGTTCCTGTTATTGAGGAAAGATTAATATCTCTTAATCAATAACACATTAAATATTCCCCTTAACAAATTGTTAAGGGGAATATTTTTACACTATATTCTAATAAATTTATTCAACCAATAATCTCTGAACAGCAGTAGCATCATTTATATTTAGGATACCATTTTTATCTGCATCAGCAATATTAATCTGTGTATCGTTAAGTTCAGCATCACTAGTACAATATCTTTGTATAAGCGTAGCATCTAAAATAGTTATATCTAAATCTAAATCTGCATCACCATAAGATATTACTTTATAATCAAACCCATTTCGATTTGCGTAATTTAGTGCCACTGGATTTGACATACGAGCATACATTGTAAATCCTTCAACCGGAAAATAATTTATTCCGCAGACATTACCGTCATCATTTACCGCAAGTGCTGAAGTAAAGCCCAATGAATGTTCTCCAATATTAGACAAATTATAAGGCAAAGTCACGCTTTTTAAATTAGGACAATCCATAAAAGCCCATGCAGAGACAGTTGTTACTTTATAAGGAATCACAATATTTTCCAAACTATCACAATAACGAAATGCAGAACCACCAATTTCTTTAAGATTAGCCGGTAACTTTACTCTTTTCAACTTTTTTAATTCTTGAAAACAATTTTGAGGTATTACCTCTATATTATCAGATAATATAATTTCTTCAATGTTATCACCCGGAAGAAATATACGACCTTTAATAGATGTAACGCTATTAGGTATTACTACTTTAATTAAAGAATAAGAACCGCCGAAAAGATTCCCTTCAAGACTTGAAATATTATTCGACAAGGTTACTTCAGTCAAATAACGACAATCACAAAGAGCAGATGGACCTAAGTATGTAACGCTATCAGGTATCACTATTTTTTCTATCTTAGTAAACCCAAATGCACGCCTAGCAATATATGTAACACTATCAGGTATTTCAATATTAATTAATGCACTGTCAGCAAAAGCCTCCCTGCCGATATGTGTAGCCGTATTAGGTATTATTACATTAGTTACTGTACTATATTGAAATGCAAAATCACCAATGCTTGTAACAGGGCAACCGTTTATTTCGCTTGGAATTTCTATTTCGGTTTCTGTGCCTGTATAACCAGTAATTGTAACTTTTTGCTCGGTTATATTAATACTATAACTAAAATCGTTGTATGTTCCTATTTTGGTAAGTTTTACACCATCAGAAAACGTATTCACTCCAATTTCAGTAACACTATTTGGCATTATTACATTTGTAAGGTTACTGTTATCCCAAAAAGCAAATGCCCCAATAGTAGAAACTCCATCAGGGATTATAATACTTTCAAACCCACATCCCAAAAATGCATAATCACCAATAGTTGTAAATGAATAAGGGAAGAAAATTTAATAAATCTATTTTAGAACCAATCTCGAAAGAGGTTGGTTCTTTTTTTATTCAAATTTTAAGAAACAAGCGA
>JAXJSN010000058.1:0-3305 GCA_036310085.1 Ruminococcus sp. | reverse complement strand
GTATAGCCAAAAACACTGCAATACCGGCAGCAAAATACCATTTCCGTACAAAATATCTATAGTCTGCTGCAGATATTACAAATGCCGCCACAAGTCCTATTGTCACCGCAATTATCTGAATTTTCAAATAATTATAGTTTGCACTGCGTTGCATACTGCTAATAATAAGCAAGCTATATATTATGGCTGTAATGGTTAATAGCCATAGAAGAATATCCGATCGTTTAAAGTAATCGGCAAATGTTTTTGAAAATTTACTCATTATATCAGCCTTTCAATGTATCTCAATATTTTGAAATTTATAAACAAAGCACTAGTCAAGTGATATTATATTAAATTATAGATTTAATATCAAGTATTATTTCAAATTAGAATAATATAAACCTTTACCTTTGTTATAATAACAATAATAATATTTATGGAGGTGTTTTCAATATGCTAACTGATATTGAAATAGCTCAGCAGGCAAAATTATTACCTATTAAAGAAATTGCGGCTCAACTTAATATTGATGAGGATGAGCTTGAATTTTACGGAAAATATAAAGCAAAGCTTTCTGATGAGCTTGCTAATCGTGTTTCGTCAAACCCTGACGGCAAACTGATTCTTGTTACTGCTATAAACCCTACTCCGGCAGGCGAGGGTAAAACTACTACTACAGCAGGTCTTGGTCAGGCTATGGCTAAAATCGGCAAGAAGGCAATTATTGCACTTCGTGAACCTTCCCTTGGTCCTGTTTTCGGAATAAAGGGTGGTGCTGCAGGTGGCGGCTATGCTCAGGTTCTTCCTATGGAGGATATCAATCTTCATTTTACTGGTGATATGCACGCAATTACTGCGGCTAATAATCTTTGCTGTGCAATGCTTGATAACCACATTCAGCAGGGCAACGATTTAATGATTGACCAAAGAAGAATTTTAATAAAGCGTTGTCTTGATATGAACGACCGTGCTTTAAGAAATGTTATAGTTGGTCTTGGCGGTAAAGTAAACGGTATTCCTCGTGAGGATCATTTTATAATTACCGTTGCTTCTGAGGTTATGGCTATTCTTTGCCTTGCAAATGATATGGATGACCTCAAAGAAAGACTTGGCAAAATTCTCGTTGCTTATACATATTCAGGTGAGCCTGTTTATGCAAAAGATATTAAAGCTGAGGGTGCTATGGCGGCATTGCTTAAAGATGCAATTAAGCCAAACCTTGTTCAGACACTTGAGGGTACTCCTGCAATTATGCACGGTGGTCCTTTTGCTAATATCGCTCACGGCTGTAACAGCGTAAGAGCTACAAAGCTTGCGTTAAAGCTTGCAGATTACTGTATTACCGAGGCAGGATTTGGTTCAGACCTTGGTGCTGAAAAATTCCTTGATATTAAGTGTAGATACGCAGGACTTAATCCATCTGCAATAGTTGTTGTTGCAACTTGCCGTGCTTTAAAATATAATGGCGGCGTTCCAAAGGCTGAGGTGTCTGCAGAAAATATTGATGCACTTAAAAAGGGTATCGAAAACCTTGGTGTTCATATTGATAATATGCGTAAGTATAATGTTCCTGTCGTTGTTGCGATTAATCGTTTCGGTACAGATTCAGATGAGGAACTTTCATTTATCGAAAGCTATTGCAAGTCAAAGGGTGCTGAGTTTGCGTTATCCGATGTATTCTGTAATGGTGGTGAGGGCGGTATTGCTCTTGCAGAAAAGGTAGTTGAAGCTTGCGAAAAGCCATCTGATTTTGCACCAATTTATTCTCTTGACCTTACATTAAAGGAAAAAGTTGAGAAGATTGCTACTACAATTTATGGTGCAAATAAAGTAAACTTTACATCAGCGGCATTAAAGGCAATTAACGAGATTAATGCCCTCGGTGCAGACAAGCTTCCTGTTTGTATCGCAAAAACACAGTATTCACTTTCTGATAACCCTGCTTTGCTTGGTGCTCCAAAGGATTTTGAAATTACTGTACGCAATGTATCTTTGTCAAACGGTGCCGGATTTGTGGTAGTATATACAGGCGATATTATGACTATGCCGGGTCTTCCAAAGGCTCCTGCTGCCGTAAATATTAATGTTGACAAAAACGGAAAGATAAGCGGATTGTTCTGATATGATAAAATTAGTTTCACATTCACCCGAAGATACTGAGGCTATAGGAATAAAAATTGCCCAAAAACTAAGCGGTACAGAGGTTATCGCACTTTTTGGCGGACTTGGAATGGGTAAAACTGCCTTTACAAGAGGAGTTGCATCTGCTCTTGGTGTTGGCGATTCAGTTTCAAGTCCTACCTTTGCACTCGTAAATGAATATAGAGGAACTTATAATATATATCATTTTGATATGTACAGAGTAACCTCTTGGGATGATTTATATTCAACAGGTTTTTTTGATTATATTGATAATGGTGTTTTGATTATTGAATGGAGCGAAAATATAGAAGGTGCGTTGCCTGAAAATGCAATCAGAATATCAATATCAGTAGGAGAAACCGAAAACGATAGAATTTTTGAGATTGAAGGTGTTGATTTATAATGAAAATTCTTGCAATAGATACCTCGGCAACTGCCGCATCAGTAGCGGTTGTTGATGATGAAGCACTTGTAGGCGAATTTTTTATCAACACAAAGATTACCCACAGCCAAACACTTGTTCCGATGATTGATGAACTTTGTAAAAATATTAGTATGCCTTTAAATGATATTGACGCAATTGCAGTAAATGCAGGTCCGGGGTCATTTACGGGGGTAAGAATAGGAGTTGCGGCGGCTAAGGGACTTGCTTTTCCTGATAATAAAAAGTGCGTGTCTGTATCAACTCTTGAGAGTATGGCGTATAATCTTTTAGGTAATGATTGTATAGTTTGTGCTGTGATGGATGCCAGATGTGCTCAGGTTTACAACGCTTTATTTAAAATTACAGATTCAGGTGTTGAAAGAATTTGTGACGACAGAGCTTTGTCTATAAGCGAATTATCTGAGGAATTAAAGCAATATAACGAAAAAATAATTCTTGTTGGTGACGGTGCAAAAATTTGTTATGATGCATTTAAAGATGTGCTTAGTAATGTGCATATTGCTCCGATTAACAATAGATTTCAAAGAGCGGCATCAACTGCAATGGCGGCTCTAAAGTATGTCGAACTTAACAATACTATGAGCTGTGCTGAGCTTATGCCAATTTATCTGAGATTGCCTCAGGCACAACGAGAACTTAATAAAAAACGAGAGCTTGCAGAAAAGCAATAATAAAGTTTTAATGTTTAAGCGATTTTTGATAAATTAACAATGGGGGTAAAACCAATGATAGCACT
>JAXJSN010000057.1:0-17349 GCA_036310085.1 Ruminococcus sp. | reverse complement strand
ATTCCTGATAGTGTAACGATAATTATAGATGAAGCATTTATTGGTTGCACTGCATTAGAAAGCGTGGTATTTGGACATGGGATATCCACCATAGGTGACATATTTCAAGGTTGTACAAGGTTAAAAAGCGTTACAATACCTAATAATGTTACTTATATAAGTGAAACTGCTTTTTTATACTGTGGGACAAGTTATGTTATTTATGGAAATAGAGATTCATATGCAGAAACTTTTGCAAAAGAAAATGATATTCAATTTATAGTTTTTTACGTGATGGGAGATATTGATCTTGACGGGTTGGCAACAATTCAAGATGTTACTCTTATGCAAAGGTATTGTGCTGATGAAATAGAAACTATTGAAGCACCGGTGAGTTATGTTGATGTTGACGGAAATGACAGTATTGATATAAACGATGCTACCGCTATTCAGAGATTATTAGTTGAATAATTTATACACAAAATTCCGTATTGACAGAAGATTGCCAATACGGAATTTTATTATAAAGCTATGAATTGTAACTTATAAAGACTTTAATTTTGCCTCAATAAGTGGTACATAAAATCTTTCATACGCTAAACGATTTGGATGAGTTCCATCGCTAACTTCGTAAAAATATATATTTGTAGTTTCATCAAAGACTATTTCACGCTTAAAATAAGCATTATTGAATAATACACTCATCGACAGGCATAATAAATTATGTGTAATTATTGCAATAAGATAATTCTTTTACAGTAATTTTCACAAAATAAAAAGGCAGGAGATAACTCCTACCTAAAAAAAGGTGATAGTATTATGAGTATAAGTGAAAATAAGAAATCAAAAGAGCAGTATCCAATTGAATTGCCTACACGCAATAACGAGATAAAGCGTTCTCCGATTGTTGATGTAGCCGAAAATGAAATCTTTCCTCGTAAATCAGGCTTATCATCAAATAATTTTGATTCAATGACTGACTATAATAAGATTATTGCAGAGGACGAATAAGCTGATAGGGGATAGCAAACCATTCACGAACCACAAAGGTTGGTAGATAAATAAATGAGGTGTCGGAGTTTACTGCTCCGACATTTTGTTTTAAGTCAAGCTGTGAGGCAATAATATTTACTCTAAGCTGATGAAAACCGTCGGTAACTACGGCAATGTCATCATTAAGCTTATAATCTTTGATAATCTTTAAAGAATATTCGAGATTTTCGGTTGTGTTAGTCGATTTTGATTCAAGATATAGGCGATTAGAGCTGATACCTTTGTTGTTAAGCTCGTTATAAATAGCCTCAGCCTCGCTCATAGGCTCATCGTCACCCTGACCGCCCGAAAGAACGGCACTTGCTTTTGTGTTCTTTTTTAAATATTTTTCAGCGGCATTTATTCTGCCTGAAAGAATAACACTTGGCCCGCTTTCCTGAACCTGAGCACCCAAAACTACAGCAGTTGCATTTTCGGTAGGAGCCTGACAAGCGTAATATACCATTATTCCCGATATTATTGTGCCATAAATTGCAAAAATAACAAAGCAGGTATTAATTGTATAGTAAATAAATTTTGTAATGTTAAATTTTAAAAAAATTACCATTAAAGCTCTGTGAATAGGAACGATAGACATACTTAATATCCACAGACAAAGTGCTGTGCCGGCAATACTGCCTAAATTAACAATACCTTGTAATAACGAAAGTGAAAAAGCATAAAGGAAAAATAAGGCAGTTACTGTTATTATTATTCGTACAAAAAGTCCAAGCTTATTGTTCATAATTAACCTCAAAATCAAGAAAATGTTTGTTTAAGTGTTTTTTGTTTTGATAAATGAAAAAGTAGTTACATCATCATCATAAGCCAGCTTAAGTGTTAAAGTGCCGTTGTCGTAGGTAAGCTTTTTAGGTTCCTCTTTATCAATTGTAACATCAACTGATGTGCCATTAAAAATATATGTACCTTCGCCTGTTATGCCTGCAAGAGTAGCAGTACAAGTGCCGTTTGGTCTGAATGTAAAACCAAAATAATCTTCACTAAGAGCAAGATAAGAGTATTGTACTGTTTCGCCGTTAAGGGAAGCGGTGGTAGGAATCCAATCGCCTACAATTTCAGCATTTTTATTATCTGAACAGCCGGTAAAAATAAATGTAAAAATTAAAGCGACGATAAGAGTTGAGATAAATCTTTTTATATACATTTTTAATACTCCTTGTCATTTCTTGCCTAAATTATATCACTAAGCATAGCTTTAGTCAAACTATTATTTAAAGCAATTACATATATTGCAGATGAAAACTCTGCGTTTAATTATGATTTTTCGCAGAATATAATTATGCAATTGCACAAAACATACACTAATTATGGTATAATAGGGCTAATTTGATAAAAACTGACAATTTAATGAATTTATGCGTAAAATTCGTAAGAAAATAAATACTCATAATTGACAAATTGACTTTTAAATGAGATAATGTTGATGTATGCAAAATACAACGCATAAGCGTAGATTCTTCAGTTTGTGAGGAGATTAATAATGGAAAAAGAACTTGCAAAATCCTACAAGCCGTCTGAGTTTGAGGATAGAATTTATGACTTTTGGATGAAAGGCAATTATTTTCATGCAGAAGTAGATAAGAATAAAAAACCGTATACTATTGTGATGCCGCCGCCAAACATTACAGGCCAGCTTCATATGGGTCATGCACTTGATGAAACTTTACAGGACATTCTTATCCGTTGGAGAAGAATGCAGGGTTATTCTGCACTTTGGCTTCCGGGTACTGACCACGCATCTATCGCTACCGAAGCTAAAATTGTAGAGGCTATGCGTAAGGATGGCGTTACTAAGGACGATATCGGCAGAGATGGTTTTCTTGAGCGTGCGTGGGCTTGGAAAAAGACATACGGCGATCGTATTACAGGACAGCTCAGAAAGCTTGGTTCAAGCTGTGATTGGGAGCGTGAACGCTTTACAATGGACGAGGGCTGTTCAGAGGCAGTTAAAGAAGTTTTTGTTAAGCTTTATGAAAAGGGCTTAATTTATAGGGGCGAAAGAATTATTAACTGGTGTCCTCATTGTAAGACATCAATTTCTGATGCAGAGGTTGATTTTGCTGAGCAGAACGGTTCTTTCTGGCATCTTCGTTATCCGCTTTCTGATGGTAGCGGTTATGTAGAGCTTGCTACAACTCGTCCGGAAACACTTCTCGGTGATACTGCTGTTGCGGTTCATCCTGATGATGAAAGATACAAGTCTATTATTGGCAAAACTGTTACTCTTCCTATTGTTGGCAGAGAAATTCCTGTTGTTGCTGATACTTATGTAGAAATGGAATTTGGTACAGGTGTTGTAAAAATTACACCTGCACACGACCCTAACGACTTTGAGGTTGGTTTAAGACACGAGCTTCCTGTAATTAATGTTATGGATGAGTCAGCTCATATGAATGAAAATGCCGGTAAATATCAGGGTATGGACAGATATGAGTGCAGAAAGGCTATCGTTAAGGATCTTGAAGAGGGTGGCTTCCTTGTAAAGATTGAGCCTATCAATCATAATGTAGGTACTTGCTATCGTTGTAAGACTACTGTTGAGCCTAGAGTTTCAAAGCAGTGGTTTGTAAAGATGCAGCCTCTTGCAGAGCCTGCAATTAAGGCTGTTAAGGAAGGTCAGACAAAGATTATTCCTGAGCGTTTTGAAAAGGTTTATTACCATTGGATGGAGAATATCAAAGATTGGTGTATTTCTCGTCAGCTTTGGTGGGGTCATAGAATCCCTGCTTGGTATTGTGATGATTGTGGCGAAGTTATCGTTGCTAAGGAAACACCTTCTGTTTGTCCTAAGTGCGGAAAGTCACATCTACGACAGGATGAAGATACTCTTGATACTTGGTTCAGTTCTGCTTTGTGGCCATTCTCAACACTTGGTTGGCCTGAAAAAACTCCTGAGCTTGAGTATTTCTATCCTACAAATACACTTGTTACAGGTTATGATATTATCTTCTTCTGGGTTGCAAGAATGATTTTCTCTGCAATTGAGCAGACAGGCGAGGTACCATTTAATACTGTATTTATGCACGGCATTGTTCGTGACGAAAATGGCGTTAAGATGTCAAAATCACTTGGCAATGGTATTGACCCACTTGAAGTTATTGATAAGTACGGTGCAGATGCATTAAGATTTTTCCTTGCTACCGGTAATTCACCGGGTAATGATATGCGTTATTCTGATAAGAGAGTTGAGGCTTGTGCAAATTTTGCAAATAAGCTTTGGAACGCATCTCGTTATGTTCATATGAATATTGATGATTTTAATGTTGAAAACAAGCTTCCTGATACTCTTACAACAGAGGATAAGTGGATTGTTTCAACACTCAATACAGTAGCTAAGGAAGTAAGCGAAAACCTTGAAAAGTTTGAGCTTGGTATAGCAGTTCAAAAGGTTTATGAATTTATTTGGGATTGCTATTGTGACTGGTATATTGAGCTTGTAAAGGCAAGACTTGGCAGTGAGGGCGAGGATGCTCAGAACGCAAGACAGGTACTCCTTTATGTGCTTGATCAGATTTTAAGACTTTTACATCCATTTATGCCATATATTACTGAAGAAATCTGGCAGACAATTCCTCACGAGGGCGAAACAGTTATGCTTTCAAAGTATCCTGAATACTGCAAAGAGCTTGATTTCCCTGAGGCTGTTGCCGAGATGGAAAGAGTAATGGAGGCTATTCGTGCAATTCGTAATCGTCGTGCGGAAATGAATGTTCCACCATCAAGAAAGGCAAAGGTATTTGTTGCTACAAAGTTCCCACAGACTTTTGTTGATGGCACAGCATTTATTCAGAAGCTTGCTTCTGCAAGCGAGGTTGAGGTTGGACAGGCTTTTGATATTGACGGAGCTGTAACAATCGTAACTGCTGACGCTAAGATATATATTCCTATGGAAGAGCTTGTTGACAAGGATAAGGAGCTTGCAAGACTCAACAAAGAGCTTGAGCAGGTTAAAAAACGCCTTGCACAAAGCGAAGGAAAGCTAAATAATCAGGGCTTTGTAGCAAAAGCTCCCGATGCCGTTATTGAAAAGGTAAAGGGACAGGCTGCAAAAGAAAGAGAGCAGATTGCACTTATCGAGGCTGCTATTGCCGCTCTTTAATGATTAAGTTTATAGGCTTTTGGGTTAATTTTTAGGTAAAATATTATATGATTTTCTCTAAAATAAGGGAGTATTAGATTATGGAATTAAAAAATGTCTTGAGTCTTATTTGCGGACTTGCCTTGTTCCTGTATGGTATGAGTAATATGGGTGACGGTCTTGAAAAGTTTTCTGGTGGCAAGCTTGAAAAGACTCTTGAAAAGATGACTAATAATACCTTAAAGGGTCTTCTTTTGGGTGCTGCCGTAACAGCGGTTATTCAGTCATCGTCTGCGACAACAGTAATGGTAGTAGGCTTTGTAAATTCAGGTATTATGAAGCTTAGACAGGCAATTGGTATAATTATGGGTGCCAATATCGGTACGACCATTACCGCATGGATTTTAAGTCTTACAGGTATTGAGGGCGACAGCCCAATTATGGTACTTTTAAAACCTTCTTCGTTTTCCGCAATATTTGCGATAGTAGGTGTTGTACTTATTATGTTCTTAAAGTCCGATAAAAGCAAAAACTTAGGTACTATTTTTATCGGCTTTGGCGTTCTTATGGTTGGTATGGATATGATGAGTTCATCTGTTAAGCCTCTTGCGAACGACCCAACCTTTACAGGTATCCTTACTGCTTTTGAAAATCCAATTCTTGGCATATTTACAGGTGCATTGCTTACTGCTGTTATTCAAAGCTCCAGTGCTTCTGTAGGTATTTTACAGGCTTTATCAGCAACAGGCAGTATTACATTTTCTATGGCAATACCTATTGTAATGGGACAAAATATCGGTACTTGTGTTACTGCGCTGGTTTCGTGTATAGGTGCAAAGAAAAATGCAAAGCGTGCGGCATTTATTCACCTCTATTTTAATATAATTGGTACTATTGCAGTGTGTGCATTGTTCTATACTTCAAATCTTATTTTAAATTATTCATTCTTAACCAATGCGGTAAACCCTGCTAATATTGCTACAATTCATACCATATTCAATCTTGTAGTAACAATTATTCTTCTTCCGTTTGCTAAATTCCTTGAAAAGCTTGCTTGTATTACAATCAAGGATAAAGACGAAGAAACCGAAATTCCGTTTCTTGATGAGCGTTTTCTCAATACACCATCAATTGCAACAGCTCGTGCAGCGGCTTGTGCAGAAAAAATGGCTCGTCTTTCTCAAGGAACAATCCTCGGTGCTCTTGAATTGGTTGGTTCTTACGATGAAAAGTCAGCAAATACAATCATCGAGAATGAGGATTTGGTAGATGTATACGAGGATGTTATTTCGACCTATCTTGTAAAGCTTAGCAGAAAGAATTTATCAGATGATGACAGCAAAAAGATTCAATGTATTTTACATTCTATCGGTGATTTCGAGAGAATAAGCGACCACGCTGTAAGTATTGTAAAATCAGCAAAAGAGATTCACGATAAAAAGATTAAGTTTTCTGATGAGGCACAGCAAGGTATTAATGTAATTGTTGAGGCGGCTCGTGAGGTGCTTAATGATGCAGTACAGTCATTTATCCTTAATGATGTTAATATTGCTACAAAAGTAGAACCTCTTGAACAGGTTATTGACCGTTTAAGAGATAAGCTTAAGGAAGCACATATTAAAAGACTTACAAACGGAGAATGTACAATCGAACTCGGTTTTGTGTTCTCTGATTTGGTAACTGCAATCGAAAGAGTTTCTGACCACTGCTCAAATATTGC
The DNA here is from genome assembly GCA_036310085.1 of Ruminococcus sp. Lineage (GTDB taxonomy): Bacteria > Bacillota > Clostridia > Oscillospirales > Acutalibacteraceae > Ruminococcoides. Next base: position 10,519 of record JAXJSN010000057.1, on the reverse strand, counting down.
AATCAGCGTTATCGAAACAAATACCAATGCATATGAAGTTCATGAATATTTACAGGAGCTTAGAGATTCCAATAATCCTGTATATAATGCTTATTATAAAGAGTATAAGGCAAAATACGCTCTTCCTAAAAAATAATATTATTAAAGGTACTACTGAATAAATTATATTATAAGTTGTTTGCACACCTTACTTGCATATTTCTCGCCACCTTATCCAAAAATTTGACGGCACAATATGCACAAGCGATTAAATCAGTGTTTCCTTAAAAATTTAACAGCATTTCAGTTTTGCTAGTAACTGAAATGCTGTTTTTATATGTGCTTATTTTTAATTAAGGAAAATACCGACTGATGCTATGCATCAGCCGGTAAAGATGGTGATATTTACACAAAAGGCGTGTAAAATTTATATTAAATTAAAGAACAAACTAAGTTGGTGTACTCAGAGGGATTTTCAAGCGGAAGACCTGCAATAAGCAACGCCTGACAATAAAGAATTTCAGCATATTTCTTTGCTTTTTCAATATCAGTATGAATAGCTTCTTCCATAGATTTTACTACAGGATGCTGCATATTAAGCTCAAGTACACGCTGAGCCTTCATACCGGATTCAGGCTGAACTGCCTGGAAATATTTTTCCATTTCAAAAGAAATTCCGCCCTTTGCAGTAAGACATACAGGGTGAGATACAAGCTTTTTAGATGCTTCAACATCCATAACCTTGCTTCCGAGAGCCTCTTTTACAAAGGTAAGAATTGCAGCACAGTTTTCTTTTTCTTCCTGAGTTTCCTCGTTTTCAATTCCAAGATCGTCATTAGTTACAGAGCAAAAACGCTTGTCACCGTATTGCATAAGAGTTTGAATTGTAAATTCGTCAATTTCCTCTGTGCAATAAAGAATTTCATAACCCTTTGACTGCAGTAGCTCTGTCTGAGGCAATGCATTAACCGAAGCAATGTTTTCGCCTGTTGCAAAATAAATGAACTTTTGGTCAGTTTTCATTCTTCCTACATATTCAGAAAGTGTAACAAGCTTCTTTTCTGTTGATGAATGGAACAGAAGCAAGTCTTGTAATGCTTCTTTGTGCATACCGTAGTCAGAAACTACACCATATTTGAGCTGTCTGCCAAATGCTTTAAAGAATTTTTCGTATTCTTCACGAGAATTATTCAACATTGAGGTGAGCTCATTCTTGATTTTCTTCTCAATGTTCTGAGCAATTGTTAATAAATGGCGGTTGTGCTGTAGCATTTCTCTTGAAATATTAAGCGAAAGGTCAGCGCTATCAACAATACCTTTTACAAATCTGAAATGCTCAGGTAATAAATCTTCGCAGTTTTCCATAATAAGAACACCGCTTGAATAAAGCTGTAAGCCTTTTTTAAATTCCTTTGTATAGTAATCATAAGGAGCAGTAGAAGGGATAAATAGTAAGGCTCTGTAAGTAACTACACCTTCTACTGAGGTTACTATTGTGCGGATTGGTTTATCCATAGCAAGGAACTTTTCGCAGTAAAAGTTGTCATACTCCTCCTGAGGAACATCTTTTTTTGCACGCTGCCAGATAGGAACCATACTGTTTAAAGTTTCAGTCTGAACATATTCCTCGTATTCAGGCTTTTCGCTGTCCTTGGTATCTTCTTTAATTCTATTACGAGTCATATCCATCATAATAGGGTAGCGGATATAATCGGAATACTTTTTAATAAGGCTTTGGATTTTGTACTGCTCAAGAAATTCATCGTAGTTTTCTTCCTCAGTGTTATCCTTTATAGTTAAGATAATTTCCGAACCAACGCTGTCTTTTGTTATTTCGTCAATTGTATAACCATCAGCACCATCTGATTTCCACGCATAACCTGTTTCGCAACCATATTTTTTGGTATTAACTACTATTTCCTTAGCAACCATAAATGCAGAATAAAAACCTACACCAAACTGACCAATAATGTCAATTTCTTCAGGCTTATTTTCAAGCTCATTTTTAAATTTATATGAGCCGGAAGACGCAATTGTACCAAGATTATTTTCAAGGTCGTCTTTATCCATACCAATACCGTTATCGGTAATAGTAAGCGTACGAGCATCTTTATCAGCAGTTATTGTGATTTTAAAATCACTTCTGTTCATTCCAACTTTATCATCAGTTAAAGAGATAAAGCAAAGCTTGTCGATTGCATCGCTTGCATTTGAAATAAGCTCACGAAGAAAAATTTCTTTATGAGTGTAAATAGAGTTAATCATTAAATCAAGAAGTCTTTTGGACTCTGATTTAAATTCTTTCTTAGCCATCAAATTACTTCTCCTTTGTTTTAATATTCGGCAAATTTAATTATTAAAATTTTGTCTTTATATTCTATTATAACATATAACACAAATTAATACAATGTACATATTTAAAACTTATGTATATACTTTAAGATATTATTTTATAAACATCAAACTTCAAGTAGTTTTAATAACGAATTTACAGTTTGTGATGTTATGCCATTACTGCATATTGTAGGTTCAATTGACCCCAGCTCATATTGAGCTCCCAACGAGTAGAGAACAGAACAAAAATATTCTTCGCTAAGTTCATCCGGTTTTATTCGGTCAAAACCATTAGGCATTTTAAAGTAGTATTTATAAAAAACATTGCCTAATATTGGAATTTTAGGGCAATCAATAGTCATTACTACTGCAGATTGTTTTATCGGTAGTGTTTCTGATATTATTTGTGGTGCAATAATCAAATTACAATTATCAAGTTCACCGATATTTTTTGTTACAATTGCAGTTGCTCCAAGTTCTTCCATCGCTGTATCAAGAGCTTGATAGTATGGGGGTTCATTTTGAGTAACTACAACTATGTCTGAGCAAAATTTTAGCATTAATGGTAATAAGTCTGCTGATGTTGCCTGTACATCATACAAGCCAATTCTAAGGCTTTTAGGGCTATTATGATTACGAATAATAGCTAAAGCCATATTTGTACAAAGTCGGATTGTAAAATCATAGGATTCAAATCTTTTGTATCCGCAATTAAGCGGAAATTTCAGGCTATCACTGCATACTAAATGGTTTCGTTGTGCCCCTATATATTTATCAATCATTTCAAGCTTAAGTTTGCCACTGTAACTTGTATATTTTATGTGTTTTATATTTACTCCTCTTGCTTGTTCTATTTTAATATCTGTTTTATCGCTTTTGAATTTATAATATAATTTTTTAAAAATATTATTCTTTTCTACTGATATAAAAGTTAAAGCTGTAATCATATAAAAACCCCCGCATTATACTTATACAAAGTATATGCGAGGGTTTAAGATTTAATTATAAAATAAAGAGTAAATAAACTCATTTGCAAAAAAAAACTAAAAGTTTCGGTCTAGTCTTTACAAAGGCTGGCAGGTCAAGGACGGAGTCCTTAACATTACAATTTTCAAAAATTCCGTTATTAACAGAATTTTTAATTAATTCATTTTAGGTTAAAGGGCGTTGCCCTTTAATATCCCACAAGGGGTTTCACCCCTTGACCCTGATAAACTTTTGAAAAAGTTTAATCAAAACTTTTAATTTTTCAATCGGGAAAATAAGTTTCAAAAAATATCAAGCTTCCTGCTCGAATTGGATGCAACACTTTGTTGCGTTAATACTCAAGCATTGGATTATACTTTACACCATTAAGGCGACACTCAAAGTGAAGGTGCGGTCCTGTTGAATTACCGGTAGAACCTACATAACCTACAGTTTGTCCCTTAGAAACGCTCTGACCGTTAAAAACAGTCAAAGAGGTAAGGTGAGCGTAAACCGTGATTTTTCCGTTGCCGTGGTCTATCATAACATAGTTTCCATAGCCGCCGCCACAACCACAGCTACCATCCTTACCCCAGTTGTGGTAACAACCACTGTATGTAGAAAATACTGTACCTTTATCAGCCGCTACAGTAGTTGCACCCATAATACCGCCGCCTGCAATGTCAATTGCACCGTGGTTATAGGTTACTCTGTCCTCGTTCCATTGAGAAGACAGATAGTAGAATCCAGGAACAGGCCATACATAACCGGAAGAAGTTATGTTTTCGTTGGTAACAAAATCAGAGTTACCTGAATTGCCGCTGTTACCGGAATTGCCGGAGTTGTTTGAGTTGTTTTGGTTTTGACTGTTTAACAGCTCCTGACGCTTAGCCTCATAATAAGCAGCAATTTGAGATTCGATTACTTCGCTTTCTATTCCGGTATTTTGGATTGCGTCCTGAGTTTTATCATTTGTTGAATAAAGATTTCTTAAAAGCTCGTCATTTTCTTTGAGCAGTTGATTAAATTCCTTTTGGTCTTCCTTTAAATCAACTTGTTGTAGCTCAAATTCTTCTTTATCCTTTTCTAATGATTTTTTCTGATTTGATATTTCATTAAGTCTTTCCTGAATTTCATCAATCAAACCCTTATCATAATTTGAAAGAATTTTTACAAGCGACATTTTATCAATAAAATCATTAAAATTCTTTGCACCTAAAATAATTTCAAGATCTGTTGTATTGCCCGCCATATAAAGCTCTCTTATTCTTGTTCTGAGAGTTTCCATTTGGGTGTCAATATCAGCATTAGCTTGATCTATTTCGCCTTGCTTTTGTTTAATATTATTACTCAACTCTTCAATCTTTTGACGGCTAACCTCAATTTTATCATCAAGCACCTTGATTTTATTTACAAGAGCTTTGCTGTATTTTTCCTTATCACGAATATCCGATTGAGTTTTTTCTAGAATATCCTGATACTTTTTATTTTCCTGTTCAAGGTCATACAGCTTTTTTTCAAGAGAATTAATATCGGTTGCACTAACAGATATTAATGAAGCTGTCATTGGTAAGGATACCATACAAATACTTAGTAGGATACAAAGTATTTTTTTAAATCTATTCACCTGAAACCTCCTTTTAAATATCACAAAAATATGTAATATGTTCTTAAGGGATTACCAACCCAAAATTTCGTTACCTTCCATTTTAAGGTACTTGCGAATTGAAATAAGACTACCAAATATACCTATTAAAATACCTGAAACTGTAAACGCAATAGCTACATAGCCTATTACTTCAGTAAGCGGCATATAGGTCATATGCATAAAGTCGGAAATTGCCTCCATAACTCCATTATAAAGCAGAGCAAGACCGCCCAAAGAAATAGCTGCGGAGAGTAAACCGATTGTCATACCTTCTACCATAAATGGTGTTCTGACAAACGAGTTAGTAGCACCTACAGATTTCATAATGCTTATTTCATATCTTCTTGAGTACATAGTAGCTTGGATTGTATTTGCGATAATAAACAACGAAATAATTGTTAATGCAAGTACTACCCAAAAGCAAATCATACTTACCAGATTACTTATTTTTGTAAGCTTTCTGGCTGTTTCGCTACGGTTGTTAATATCATCAATACCGTCAATATTTTTTATTTGTTCAATAGTTTGATCATATTTAGATAAATCTGACATAGCAACAATGTAAGCGTGGGGGAGAGGGTTATTTTCGCCTTGCATACCTTCAAAAATATCCTCGCCAAGCTCATTTTTATATTGCATTATTGCATCATCTTTGGATAAAAATTCTACAGAAGAAATATTACCCAACTTTTCAATATCTTTTCCTATATAAACGGCCTCAAGTTCGCTTACACTCATATCGAGATAAACGGTTGTTTCGTTTGACTGGCCAACCGAATCTACAAGATTTTGCACATTTATTGAAAATAAAGATGCAGCACCTGTAAGAATAAGACAGCTTACCAATACACAGATTGATGCAATGCTCATTATTCGGTTATTCCAAATGTTCTTGAAGCCTTCTCTTACCAGATAGCCAAAGCCACTCATATTAAATTCCTTTCAAAAACTGTAAATACCTGTTTAATCAGCAAAATCATCAGGTGTCATAACTGCATTAGCAGGATATAAATCTAAATTATCTGTATTTGTATCTATATTTATATCTTCCTCTGATTCAATACCTAAGTCTTCATTGCCTGTGTCGCTTACAACTCTGCCCTTATCAATAACAATCACTCGATTACCAAATTCACGCACAAGCTCGTGCTCATGGGTAACAACAATAACGGTAGTACCCTTTGAGTTGATTTGATTAAGAAGCTCTATAATTTCGTGTGACATTTCAGGGTCAACATTACCTGTTGGCTCGTCAGCTATAATAATTTCAGGATTGTTTACTAACGCACGAGCAAGACTTACTCTTTGTTGCTCACCGCCTGAAAGCTCACTTGGCTTATTTTTTAATTTTTTCTTAAGTCCAACAAGGTCGAGAACATAAGGAACTCGCTTTTTAATTATAGCAGATTTTGCTCCGACAGCACGCATTGCAAAGGCGACATTATCAAAAACATTCATCTTTTCAATAAGACGAAAGTCCTGAAAAACTATGCCCATATGACGGCGAAGATACGGAACCTCTCTTCGTTTTAGTTTGGAGGTTTTTTTATTATTGATTATAATTTCGCCGGAAGAAGGTGTTTCTTCGTGCATAATTAACTTCAAAAATGTACTTTTACCTGCACCCGACGCACCAACGATAAATACAAATTCACCTTTATTGATATGTAGATTAACATCATAAAGGGCGTGGGTTCCGTTAGGGTAGGTTTTAGATACATTTATAAAATCTATCATAAAATTCACCTAATTTCTATTTAGCAAAATCAAGTAAAAATAAAACACCAAATCCCGAGCAAGAATTTGAGTCTGTACTCGGGAAATTAAGCGTTATATCAATACTTTGTAGGAGTAGCGTTAAGATATTTCTTAACCATAAGAGCTACCTTAAATACGATAGCATCTTCAAATTCACGAAGGTCAAGACCTGTGAGCTTTTTGATTTTTTCAAGTCTGTAAACAAGTGTGTTACGATGAACGAACAACTTACGAGATGTTTCAGACACATTAAGGTTGTTTTCAAAGAATCTCTGAATAGTAAAGAGAGTTTCCTGATCAAGACTCTCAATTGAGCCACGCTTAAATACTTCCTTAAGGAACATCTCACAAAGAGTTGTAGGGAGCTGATAGATAAGACGAGCAATACCGAGGTTATCGTAGCTTACGATTGTACGATCGGTATCAAATACTTTTGCAACCTCAAGAGCAGACTGAGCCTCTTTAAATGAGCGAGCAAGGTCCTTAATGCCTGTAACTGTAGTACCAATACCAACAACACAATGAGTATAGAATTCACTTGATAAAGTATCAGAAATCGAGCTTGCAAGCTTTTCAAGGTCACGACCATCTGTATCAGATTTAATTTCCTTTACAAGAGCAATTTCTGTTTCGTTAATATTGATAACGAAGTCCTTTGATTTGTCAGGGAACAAATTCTGAATAATGTCATAAGCAGAAACATCTGTTTTAGAAACAATCTTAATAAGAAGACATACTCTTGAAACCTCACTGTTAAAATGAAGCTCTCTTGCCTTTAAATAAATATCACCCGGAAGTATGTTATCAAGAATTACATTCTTAATAAAGTTTGAACGGTCATATTTTTCGTCATAGTACTGCTTAATGCTTGCAAAAGAAACAGAAAGAAGCTGAACATATTTCTGTGCATATTCATCTGTACCCTGAACAAAAACAGCATAATCATATTTAGCATTGCTGCCAAATGATTTGTATGTATAACCGTTGATTACAAAAGGAGCAGTTGAGCTGAGAGTTTCTGAGTTAATACTCTCATTTACTTCGCCTATTTTGCCAAGCTCTGAACAAGCAATAACAACAGAAGTTTCGTCAATAACGCCGATAGTTCTGTCAACTGCATCTTTCATCTGGTGTACAATACCCTGAAATAATCTGTTTGACATAATTTTTACCTCTTTTTCTCCGAAAATATGTTTTGTATGTTCGTAATTGTAAATATTAAAATGAAATACAATATCTCTCATATACATATTACACAAAAACCCAAAAAAAATCAACCTCTAATTACATTTTTATTTTAATTTTTTTATAGAAATTGCATAATAGGAAAAAAGAAGCTTATAAAATGCCAAATTATACCAAAAATACATTAATCCGCTATATATTTTGCATATATAACGGATTAAATAATCAAATTATTAACGCTTGTATAAGATTTAGTTTTTTAAAAATATTATTTTGTTAAATAATATTAATATTCAAATTCAGGTACATACTTTTTAATTGTAGGAAGTACTCCAATTTTGTCAGGAGTATGAGGAGGTAACTGCCAGAAGTCGTGAGCACAGTATGTGTTACCCTCAATAATTGCAGGGCCGTTTTCTGTTATAGCAACATCCCAGCCGATATATCTTATCTGTGGAACCACAAGAGCCGCCTTAAGGCACATATCAACAGCCTCTTTTACGAATGGAAGCTGATAGCCAACAATCTTTTCATTTGTATTAGGATGCTTGTCATAAAGAATACCCTTAACGGTATCACCTGAATGAGCAATATATTTCATCTTACCTGTTTCAATATCAACAGGAGTAAATAGACAGTTGTTATCAACTACACTTCCGTTGCAACCCATCTTCTGAACGATATATATACAATGCGGAACTTTGTTGCTATCAAGAATTGTAATAATTCTCATTGAATTTACAGCATTAGGATAAAGCTTTGAAAGGGCAGGGTGCTGTTTGATGTTATCTTCAATTGTACAGAAGCCTTTTTCCTGAATATAAGCATAGAGTGCATCAAAGTCAGGATAATCACTTACCTTTAAACGCTCACAGCCGATACCACATTCCTTGTCCTGAAGCTTGCCGAAAATATACTCTCTTTTTTCGCAGAATTTCTTTACATCTTCTTTGCTTGCATTTGCAAGAGCAAGGAAATCTCTGCCGATATAATCCTTGAAAAGCTCGTAAAACTCATCTTTGTTATCAAAAAGGTGAGCATATTCAGTGTCATTCATAAAAAGATTAAGCTTTTTACTGATAAAGCGAGTAACAAAAGTTTTACGCTGTTCTTTATTAAGATTATAGAATGCAAAAATTTCATAATCATAGTAACCGGCACCGTAACGCTTAGCACACCAAAGCATATCAAAGAAAATACTAATCTTGCTTTTGCCTGATCTTTCGTGTACATCATTAATAGCCTTTTTCATTTTCTCAAAGCTTGCGTTTTTGAGAACCCTTAACATATAACCCTTTTCTGCCATAAAATTACCTCTCCTTAATTTTCGTAAAATCTAGGAACTCTTTTTGAAATTCCGCATACTATTTCATCAACATTTGTATCAAGTAAATCTGCCATCCAAAGAACGCTCAAATCTTCGTCAAGCAAAGAAACTGTGTCGCCTCTTTTAACATCATCAATATCAGTAACATCTACCATAAATTGGTCCATACATACTCTGCCGATAATAGGTGCATATTGGTCGTTTATTTTAACCTTGCCTATATTTGAAAGACGACGACTGTAGCCATCTGCAAAGCCAACAGGTATTGTTGCAACCTTAGTTGGTCTGGTTGTAACAAATGTGCCGCCATAGCCAATCTCGGTACCTGTCGGCACTTCTTTAACCATAACAACATATGTATACCAACTTATAATTTGTCTTAAATCTTCTGCAGCCCAGTCTTGTTCATCAATAGGACAGAGTCCGTACAAAATATCGCCTGCACGAACTGCATCAAGCTGCATTTCAGGACGAAGCAAAATAGCAGGACTGTTTGAAACATGCTTGCAAGGAATATTAATTCCTGAATTTTCAAGCTTTGTAATCATTTCGTTGTAAAGCTTAAACTGTTCGGTTGCGTTTATACCGTCATTTTCATCAGCTCTTGAAAAATGTGTGAATACTCCTGTTATCTCAAGATTTTTCATTTTGCTTATCTTTAAAATATCAGGAATTGATGTATCATCAGCAGGAAAACCTATTCGGCTCATACCTGTATCTATTTTTATATTAATAGGATGAACAACACCACTGCGAGCCGCAATATCATTAAGCTTTTCAGCAGTATCTACTGAAAAAATAGTCGGTGTAAGATTATAGGTTACAAGTCGGTCAAGCTGTCCGTCACAAGTGTCGCCAAGTAAAAGAATAGGCTCGGTAGCACCTGCATCTCGCAGAGAAGCACCTTCCTCCCAAACTGCAACAGCATATCTTTCAATACCACACTTTTTCAAAGTAGGATAAAGTCCCTTTTCACCATGACCGTAGCCGTCACCCTTAAGAACAGCCATTATTTCAACGCCATCGTTGAGCCTTGCTCTAATGTTATTTATATTATGTTCAAGTAGACTAAGATTAATTACAGCAGCGGTTCGCTGAGTTAATTTTCGCATTTGTAAAGCCTCTTTCAAAACATATTATTTTGGCTATTAATCTATATAATTAATCTATTAATACGCCAATTCACAATTTTACATTTTAACATAATATTATGTTATTTACAACATTCTAAGCGACTTTGACAAAAAAACTGCATTTTAGACAAAAAGGCAACATAACTTCGTATTCAATTATTACAGACAATACCATACCACAGGAAATTT
>JAXJSN010000056.1:0-39004 GCA_036310085.1 Ruminococcus sp. | reverse complement strand
TTGATTATTTCTATGTTTTTAATTTGTTCAGCAGATATTATATAAAAAAACAGCCCACCAAACAGGCAGGCTGTAAAAGTATTAAACTAATACGAAAATATAAAACTAAGTATAAAATAATTAAACTTCCGTTTTTGTCATTTTAATATACTCAGACGAGCCCTCAGGTTTATACAAATAATAACCTAAGGCGTTATACCAAGATTCAGGGTCAAGCATATTAATACTATATGTCATTGGAATAAAATATGTACCATTTTTAATTGTTTGACCAGTAGGATTACCTAATGAATCGCATAAAATCACTTCACTACCATAAGGGTTTTTGATATTTATAATCTGACCGTAAACATATGTGGCGCCCGGTTCATTTGATTTAAATGTAGCAAAGCAACTACGCTTATCTTCATCATAATACTCTCTTCGAGATGCTAGATAATTTAATTCATAAGTATTTACAAACAAGTAATCACCGCAAAGCTTTTCAGCTTCAATACTAAGCTTGCGAGCAGATAGAGTTGCATTATTGAAGCGTACATTATTTTCAAATTTAGCATTAATTGAAGTTGCCTTATAATTTTGATTTAATGTACCTGAATTTACCGTAAAGTCTACAAAGTAGTCATACTTTTGATAATCATTTCTGCTTAAATCTACAGGCACTGACTGATTTATAGAATCATCAAAATAATCCACCCAATTACAAGGAACTTCATAAGCAAAAATTGATTTAAAAGACGTATCGCAAATTGTCACATTACTTTCTTTTACTGTAACTTTACCATCAGAATAATAAGAATTGCAATAAGGATCATCAATTTGTTTAAATTGGCTAAAATACTCCATTGCTTTATCTGAGAAAAGGTTCATACCCTGATAATCAGTCCAAATCAATGACTGATTATTATAATAATCTTCATCATTATAATATTTTGGAATCTCATATACGCCTTTATAGATAGTGTATCTGTATTGATATCCATTTCTTATATATCTTACTTCAAAATTATTCATAACAGTAAGGCGTATAGTATCTTTTTCGTAGTCAGTTTTTGCATACGGAGAAGGACAAATATAGAACGCACTGTTTAAACCTTCTGCAGTAAGTAAATTAGAAGCACTATATAAACTGTTACCACTATGTGTTGATTTATAATAAGGATAAGAATCTATTTTAGAAATTCTCTCATCAGTATAAGGACCGATTGTAAGTACAGTATTTGAACTTGAAAGATACATTTTAAGATTATCACTAATCTTCATATCATTTACGCTGTACCACATAAAGTTAAAGTTTTCACCACAATACAGGTCATATCTACCACTGCTAGGCATCACATTAGGTGCACAGTAAACAGAATGTGTTTTCCAACCATCATAAAAATACTCTTTCCTACTTGAATCTCCGTGAATACCTGAACGCACTGCGTTAGGACTAGAATTATAAAAAACATTATCTTGTCTAAACAAACCTCTATCATCAAGATATGTTACTTTTCTAAACATATCACTGGAATTATTTTCAGAAGCTGAATGCATATTTGAATTTATAGCACCATATAGATTTATTTCTTCTACAGATTTAAGGTATTCATTTTTATTCATTTCAAGTGAAAGGTCATATAAGATCGTATTTTCTGCAAATAAATCACTGCCATTTGTCACCCAATGGTATCCCTTTGGAATTCTTTTCTTACTTATTACATAACCATCATAATTATAATTTCTTAAATAAACATCTTTTGGAGTATAAATTACAACACCATTTGCCAAGTCACCACTTTCACTTGAATAATTATATACTTCCATACTTTTACGGCCATATGCTGTTTTAGATACCATATCATTAGCTATTACTAATAATTTACAATGTAACACTGTTCCATAAACATCATTATTTGTAAAGTAGGAAACATCTCTGGCTACATATCCATCCGGCTGTGTTATTAAATGGTAATTACCGCCGCCCATATCTCTGTAATTATAATCTTTAAGCTGACCCTTTTCACTTGAATCAGGATAGCAACCCATAAAATAAATACCTTCATTATATGCTTTGTAAATACATCTATTTTCATTACTATCTATTTTAATTGGTTGTGTAAATACAAGCGGAAACTGTGAATCGGTTGGAAATAATTGTGCAGAAGAAGCTAAATCAGGAATCCAAATATTATAACCGTCAATAATATAATCGTCCTTTAGAGTATTATAAGTATGATCACTATATATATTAGGACCAGCTACAACTCCACCTATACGATTATTAGCCATAACAGACTTTAACAAAGTAAAGTTTGTTTGCTGACCTACCATAAGAAAACGATCAGCCGGATTTGGAGATGGTATTACTGCGTATGAAGTTTCTGTTAAAGTATAATCTTCCATCTTAATTTCAGTATCCGTTACAATTCCGTTTGCAGGCTCAGTTGCATAAATATACGAAGGCAACACTTCAACGATACAAAAAGCTTGTTTACCATTAACTGTCTCTGCAATAATTTCAGCCACACCAACGCTTTTAGCCATAATATTACCATCATTGTCAACAGTTGCAACATTTTCGTCATTTGAATACCAATTTACAGTAAGGTCATCTGCATTAGCCGGAAGAATCTCAGCTGTCAATTTTTTCGTTTCACCCTTTTTGATACTCAAATTTAAAAAATCAAGTGCAATACTATCAGGTAAAACTTTTTGATCCTCCGGTTTTTCAAGAGAATCAACAGCACCTACCAAATATTTTTGAATTAAGGTTGCATCACGAACATCAGTACGACCATTATAATCAACATCACCGACAGCAAGCTGTTCAGGACTTAACTCTATAATCCAGACAAGTCCTCTTTGCAAATCAGTTACATCTTTAACATTTACATCTCCGTCATCATTAACATCACCAGCAATAATTTGATTTTCATTGGTAGCTTGTACCGCATTGGTTGATAAAAAAGCTGCGTTAAACGATGCAAAAAAAATTGTAAATGTTAAAACTAATGAAAGTAAGTTTTTTACATAACAATACTTTTTCATTTTTCTCTCTCCTTTACTTATTTTACAAATAAATCCATATGTAAAATATGACAGTTATTCTTCAACTGAATTCAGCAATAAAAGAATCTCGTTTGCTTTTTCAACAGCCACTAAACCACATTGAAGAGAAACCTCTCCGGCAATAGCAAAGCTTCTTGAATCAACCGAATTAAGAATTTCAAAAATCTTGTCTTTTTCCTCAGGCTTAGCATCTATAATAGATTTTGCACAATCGCAAGCTATTGAAAATTCCGCCAAATGCTGAGAATTTAACGCTGAATAATACTTTTCTCTTACCTCCTCCCATAAATTATCCATGTCATATTTTAATACATTAGCAATAATTTTCCAAACTGTCCAGATATTCAAGCATCCTTTATTATCAAAAAGCTTTGCAATAAAATGAAAATAAGGATATACAAGTCTTGGATATACTACACTTATCTTTTCAATAAGCCTTACAGCCCTGGATACATTAAGACTGTTGCTGTCGTCAAGTATATCAATAAGTACAGGAATAAGCATAACTTCCTTACCTGCAAGCTCTATATAATACTTGTCAGATCTTGCCTGTGAAAGCTCGTAATAAATGTTTTCAATATTCACACTAAATCACCACTATAATCACTATTTTTTATTATAATATCACATAATTCGCTTTGTTTCAAGGGTTAGATATATAATCACGATAAATATAATAAATTTAAATATTTTATCTTTTTACAATAAATTTATTGACTTTTTGCACAAAAAAGACTATAATTCTATTGATTATCAAATCATGGTTATGTCTTTACTTAGAGGAAGATTTTGTAGGGGCGGACTGTGTTCGCCTGCAACACACTTTTATTGTTGCAGACTACACAATCCGACCTCTTTTTCAGTTCTAAATAACATAGAGGAACAGGGGTGTATAAATGAATCAGACAAATAATAAAACCATAGTTTCATTAAAAGATATTTTTGTTTCTTTTGATGATGAGGTTATTTTAAATCATATTAATCTTGATATTCATGATAAGGAATTTCTGACAATTTTAGGTCCAAGCGGATGCGGTAAAACTACAACACTTAGAATTATTGGTGGATTTGTTGAACCTGATAGTGGTGATGTTATTTTTGACGGAAAGCGTATTAACGGCACACCACCTAATAAGAGAAATGTTAATACTGTTTTTCAAAAGTATTCGTTATTCCCTCATTTGAATGTTTACGATAATGTAGCATTTGGCTTAAAGTTAAAAAAAGTCCCCAATGATGAAATTAAACGCATTGTTACAAAAATGCTTGCTACCGTTGACCTTAAAGGTTACGAAAAAAGAAGCATTGCAAAGCTATCCGGTGGACAACAACAGCGTGTAGCTATTGCTCGTGCGCTTGTTTGCGACCCACAAATTATTCTTTTGGATGAGCCTTTGGGTGCTCTTGACTTAAAGCTTAGAAAAAGTATGCAGCTTGAGCTTAAAGCTATTCAGCAAAAAACAGAAAAAACCTTTATTTATGTAACTCACGATCAAGAAGAAGCACTTACTATGAGCGATCGTGTTGTTGTTATGAACAACGGTATAATTGAACAAATAGGCACTCCTGAGCATATTTATAACGAACCTATAAACGCTTTCGTCGCTGACTTTATCGGAGAAGCAAATATACTTAATGGCACAATGATTGATGACTGCCGCATCAAGCTTTTAAACAGAGAGCTTCAATGTGTAGATAAGGGTTTTGGTAAAAATACTCCTGTCGATGTTGTTATTCGACCTGAAGATATTGAAATTACAACTCCTGATAAGGGACAACTTAAAGGAACTGTTGTAAACTCTACATTTAAGGGTGTTCATTACGAAATGAGTGTAATGTGCGATAAGTGCGAAATTCTTATCCATTCAACTTCATCTGCACCTGTCGGAAGCGAGATTGGTATGAGAGTTATACCTTTTAATATTCAGATTATGAATAAGCTTCTTCCGTTCTATGATAATGTTATCGAGGTTGAAGTTACATCCTCCGATAATGAAGAAAACACCTTTAGTTTTGAGCTTGAAGGAAATACAATTACAGTAAAAGATAAGTATTTTGAACCTAACACTAAGGTAAAAATAACCTTGCCACCATCTGCACTTTCACTTGCGGCTGATGGAATCGGTGACCTTAAAGATTTATATATCGAGTCAGTTGTATATAAGGGTGAGCATAACGAAATAATTCTTGAATCAGATACAAGAAAATGGCTTATGCTCAGTGACACTGATGAACAGGTTGCAACATATGCACCACTTGCATTTGATTTTTCAAAAGCCTCATTTGAGATAATTGAAAATACCGAGGAGGGTGAGAAATGAAATCAAGAAAGCCCTCTATCCCCTACATAATTTGGATGATGGTATTCACCCTTATTCCTATTGTTATGATTGGCTGGACTGCTTTTACCGATAAGCAGGGCAACTTTACATTTGACTCGTTTTTTAAAGCATTTGAATATACAGATGTATTTTTAAAATCTGTTTGGATTGCTTTTCTATCAACACTAATTTGCTTGATACTCGCTTACCCACTTGCATATATGATGACACGAATGAAAGCATCGTCACAAAATACAATTACTATGCTATTAATGATTCCTATGTGGATGAATTTCTTGCTTAGAATTTATGCATGGGTTACTCTACTGCAAAACAACGGACCTATTGACAGGTTGCTATCAATGTTGGGTATTCACGGAACATATATAGGTAATACAGGTGCAGTTGTACTCGGTATGGTTTACGAATATTTACCTTTTATGGTTTTGCCTATTTACACAGTTATGAGCAAAATAGATAACAGCCTTATTGAAGCGGCTCAGGATTTAGGTTTAAATCAAGCTTCCGTATTTAAAAGAGTTATTTTCCCACTTAGTATCCCCGGAATTATCACCGGTATAACTACCGTATTTGTTCCAAGTGCAAGTACATTCCTTGTATCTCAGTATCTCGGCGGAACAAATGACATTATGATAGGTGATGTTATTGATAAAATATTCTGGACTGACCAGAATACAGGCTCGGCAATTTCGCTTATCCTTATGGTCTTCATATTTATATTCCTTATAATTATGAATCTTTTTGGTGATGAGGAGGCGATTGCATGAAACAGCAAAAATCAAGTATTTTTTCAAAAATCTATATTGCAATCCTTATGTTTTTCCTCTACGCTCCAATCGCAGTGCTTATATTCTATTCATTTAATGATGGAAAAACTACGGTATGGAAAGGCTTTACTTTTAAATGGTACATTGAACTATTTAAAGACAGCTCCATTATGAATGCACTCGGTAATACAATATTGATTGCAGTACTTGCTTCAATATTTGCTACAATTCTCGGTACATCTGCCGCAATCGGAATTAGTAATTTCAGAGGAAAAAAGAGAGTTATTATTCAAAACATTTCAAACATACCCATCATAAGCCCTGATATTGTAACAGGTGTTTCGCTTATGCTTCTGTTTACATTTCTCGGTGTGCTTTTTAGTTTTGAAATGGGTTTTGTTACAGTATTAATTTCACATATTTGCTTCTGCGTACCATTTGTCGTTTTAAATGTTATGCCACGAATCAAGAAAATGGACAGAAGTATTTACGATGCCGCACTCGACCTTGGTTGTAATCAGTGGCAAGCATTTTACAAGGTAGTTATTCATGAGCTTATGCCAGGTATTTTATCAGGCTTACTTATGAGCTTTACCTATTCACTCGATGACTTTATAATATCATACTTTACTCGTGGTGCTAAATTTCAGAATTTATCAATAGAGATTTATTCAATGACTCACAGACGAGTATCACCGAAAATAAACGCTTTATCAGCACTTTTGTTTTTGGCAGTTATTATTGTTATGATTATTATAAATATGCGTGACAGAAAAGAAGAAAAATCACAGCACTAATATTTTTAAGGGAGATTGAGAAATGAAAAAAATCATCAGTATTATCCTTGTTGCAACTCTTGCAGCTTCAAGCGTTGCAACCCTTACAGGTTGCGGCTCAAGCGTTGGAACAGAAGGCGAAATCAATGTATTCAACTGGGGCGAATATATTTCTAACGGCGAAGACGGACTTATGGATGTAATCGCTGAATTTGAAAACCGCACTAATATTAAGGTAAATTACACTACCTACGAAACAAACGAAGAGCTTTATAATATGCTGAAAAACAGTAATGTAAGCTATGATGTAATTATTCCGTCAGAATATATGATAAGCAAGCTTATTGAAGAGGATATGCTGCTTGAACTCAATTATGATAATATTCCTAATCGTGACAATCTTATGGAAAGATTTAAAAATCTTTCTTGTGACCCTGAGGGCAAATACACCGTTTGCTACAGCTGGGGTGTAACAGGTATGGTTTATAACAAAACTATGCTTAAGCAAAAGCCCGACTCCTTCGAGGCACTTTGGGATGAAAATTTAAAAGGTCAGATTCTTATGTTTAATAATAGTCGTGATGCTATGGCTATTGCAATGCAGTTGTGTGGCGTTGACCCTGCAAATTGTACTAAAGAAGGTATTGACACTGCTGCTAAAAAGCTTGCAGAGCAAAAGCCTTTACTTAAAAAGTATGTAATGGATCAGGTGTTCACAGAAATGGAAAATAGCCAAGCTGCTATCGCACCTTACTATGCAGGCGACATTCTTACAATGATGTCTAATAACGAAGAACTTGACTATGCAATGTCTGCTGACGGAGCTAACCTTTTCTATGACGCAATGTGTATTCCTACTTGCAGTAAAAACAAAGAAGGTGCTGAAAAGTTCATCAACTTTATGCAAGACCCTGAGGTTGCTGCTGCTAACTTTAATTATCTTCGTTATGCTACTCCAAATCAGGTTGCATATGATGAGCATATCGACAAAGACTTAAAAAACAACGAATTTATCTTCCCAAATGATGAATATCTTGACAAATGCTATACATTTGCTAATGTTCCATCTGATGTTTATGCTTATATGCAAGAAAAGTTTGTAAATATTCTTGCTGATTAATTCAAAACGATATACTTAACTCATATAAAATAGTATAATATATTCTTTTTACCGACAGTTATTTTATAGCTGTCGGTTTTTTCTTTCTATTTTATGCACCTACAAGGATATTTTTAGTGTTATTATAAGTGAAGGAAATATTTCCTTATAAAAGGAGGTCATAAATTGTGGACGATAAAAAACTTGCTTTAAAGCTTAAGAAATATGATGAAAAAGCACTTGAAGCTATTATGGATAAATACACACCATTGGTTTCAACCATTATTTATAATATATCTTCGGGTATGCTTTCTACTGCCGATATAGAAGAAACTGTGGCAGATGTATTTATAACACTTTGGAAAAATGCTGACAAAGTAGATTGCGATAAGCTTAAAGGTTATATCTGCTGTATTGCTAAATCGAAAGCAAAAAATAAAATACGAGATTTATCAAAGGCTGAAACTGTAGATATAAGCGATGTAATAATCATTGATGATTTTAGGCTTGATAAGCATATTGAAAGCAAAGACACAAGCAAATTGCTTATCGAAGCAGTCAATAATCTTGGCGAACCTGATAATGAAATAGTATTGCGACACTACTATTATTATCAGTCAAGTACACAAATAGCCGAATCAATGAGGCTAAACAACAATACCGTAAAATCCCGTTTACGCAGAGCAAAAGAGAAATTAAAAGAGTTACTTTTAAAAAGAGGTGTAAAATATGAGCTTACATAATTTATTTGATAACTATTCAGAGAATCTTACATTTGCAGATGAAGATACTGTAATAACAGATACCGGTGTTAATTACGATAACATAAAGCATATGGTATTTAATGAAATTGGAACAAGAAAAAATCGTCGTGTATCCAAAAAAATTATTATTCCGCTTGTGGCTATTATCACCGCCCTTGCCATACTGACTACAACGGGATATGCAACAGGAAGCTTTGAAGAAATATTTGGTTATATGTTTAGCAAAGGTCAAAATAATAATTTGAGCATTCCTGACAATGTAAAAACCACATCTTCAAATTCCGACTTAGTTTTTGATGTGCTTGGTATCACCGGCGGAAATAAAACCGAATTTTGTGTTGCGTATAAAATCGCAAAAAGCGATGGTAGTGATTTTCTTAATAATCTTAATGAATATGAGATAAGTTTTAGTGAGGGTCCAAATCTTGAAATCTCATCTTCCCTATTTGAGCTTAATAATAATGATTCATATTCTGTAGAGCAACAAATATTCACACCTGACAACAGTACAATAATCATTATACAAGCTTTAAACCAGACCAATAAAGCTATCGGGCAACATATGGATGTTGAATTCAATAACTTAACATTCAAAAAAATAGATAAGCATTTAAATATATACACTGACAATGACCCATACAGCGAAGAATTTGATGCAACAATTAAAGATTTAGAAAAGAAATATGATTTAAATAAAAATCAAATTATTGATCTTGAGTATGATTACAACAAAGAAAAATATGAATATTGTATAGTTACTCAAATTAAATATGATGTTACTTTATCTGCTTCACTAGACCTTAATTATAAATTGTCTTATCACAAGCTTACACCTAACAAAAAGGTTGTTACTGAGTTGCATAATAATAATAAATTTGAAATAAGACTTGATAATTGCATCTTATCGCCGTTCAGTATCAAGATAGACGGAAGATTTGAACATCTTGACACAAACAATTCGAATATAAGCGACTATATTCCGTTGGGAAGACATGGAAAAATAATTATGAAAAATGGCGACAGTTATACAATTGAAGACAACACAAGCGGTTTTAACTCCATTGCATCTGATAATTCAAAATATGAATATCATATTTACTACAACATTGAATTTCCTACTACAGAAAAACAGCCATTAATTAATATTGACGAGGTAAAAGAAATTGTAATCGGTGATATTACACTAACTTCAAATTAACTTTACAATAAAAAGCAGAGCCAACAATGACTCTGCTTTTTACTATTATTATAAATTTTCTTAAATTGCCTCTAACACTATAATACCTAAACCGAGATTAATCAATACAAAAAGTATCAAACTAACAGTAAAGAATGTCCATCTCATATAAGGCATATTCCATTTATTTTCTTTGATGTATGCGAAAATTTTCTTTCGTTTAATAATCATTGCAACCAAGCCTACCGTAAAACAAATACCTATAATGCTGTAAAATATTATGTTGCTGACTGTTTCGTTTGTATTTTGAAGTGCATAATAAAGCAAATCGCCTAATACAAGGTTATTTAAAATATGAAGAACAATACTCCAGATTATAGAATACTCAGTGGCTACATAACCTAAAACTAAACCGACAATAATTGCAAAGATTGCTTGCGGAATATTTCCGTGCATTACACCAAAAAGAACAGATGAAGCAACTATGGCAAAAGTTTTGCCGTACTTTGAAAGATGTCTTAAAACAATCCCTCTGTAAATAAGCTCCTCTACAATCGGAGCAACAAATCCGCTGTAAATAAACATAGAAACAGTTGTACTGCCGGCAGTAGCCGCTTCAATGGAAGACAATGCCGA
The DNA here is from genome assembly GCA_036310085.1 of Ruminococcus sp. Lineage (GTDB taxonomy): Bacteria > Bacillota > Clostridia > Oscillospirales > Acutalibacteraceae > Ruminococcoides. Next base: position 28,389 of record JAXJSN010000056.1, on the reverse strand, counting down.
AATGCCGAAGAGATTGAAAAACTTGTCAATAAGCGTAAATACCGGTTGACAAAAAATCTGACAACCTAAAAATATACAAGTAAGTACTGCAAACCAACCTATTGTCATCTTCTTATTTTTCAGAAATATTTGATGACGCGTTTTTCTTTCGTTAAAGAAAAGAAATAAAAAGAGTAATCCATATAATACTCCAATAATTAGACCAGTTGCTGAATTGTCAGAAAATGACTGGATTTGAGCTTCGGTAGCATCTTTTAAAAATGTCAGCGATGCCACAACATCAAATATAATCACAACAATAAATTCAATTATAAAGTAAAGCAATAGACCTAAGCCGAGCTTTCCTGCATCATTTTTAACTTCTTTTTTATGAAGTTTTCTTTCAATAATTTCCATAAATAAAACCTCCGTTTTTTGTGATGTACTGAGTATACCACAAAACGGAGGTAAATTTTATTTTTGTCGTGAATTGCAGCAAATTTGTCGTGAGTTGCTAAAACCTAGGCAAAATAATTTCAAGAATAAAATTATTGTTTTCACATTTAGCTTCAATTGCACCGCCGTATTTTTCAACCGCTTTTTTCATATTATAAGTACCAATTCCATGGTGCTTTTTATCTTTTTTAGTAGAGTAGCCATTATTAAATAGCTTCTGCGAGTCAATATTTTTTGTTACAGGATTAGTAAGTTGAATCAACCAAAGCTTATTGGTAGCCTTTAGGTTCATCTTAATTTGTTTTTTAGCAGGCTCTACAAATTCAATAGCTTCAATAGCATTATCCAAAGCATTTGCAAATATACTGCAAATATCCACAGGCTCAATATTAAGCCCACCGGCAAGGACACCTTCAAGAGAAAATTCAATATTATTTTGCTCCATAATATAAGCTTTTGAGCTTACAATAGAATCGAGCATTTCATCGCCGGTTACATACTTTTGAGAAAGTCTTTGAACTTCGCCTAAAAGATTTTTTAGGTATTCCCCTGCCTCTTCAGTTTTGCCATTTGTAAACAGTTCATTAAGACAAATAAGGTTATTTTTAATATCGTGCCTAAAGCATTTTGTTTCTTCCTGAGATAATTTGTATTGCTGAAAATGCTTTAATTCTGCTTCTAAATAAACCTTTTGATACTCTGTTGATTCTCTAAAAAACTCGCTGATTCTGTTGGCATAAACAAATAGCGGAAAAAGAAGTGAAAGTAAAATTGTATTAATAGCCATTACGATCTGAAAAGGATTTAAAGCAATAACAACATTTTTCATAGCTACAAATGAAGCAATAATATAAATCACAAAAGAATAGAAAAAATAAATAGCTATAAAAATATGTTCTTTTTTTGTAGCCGGTATAAACAAACCTTTACCAACCACCCTGAAACGAAGATACAAAAATATTCCGCCAAAAAAGAAAATATTTGCAAATACGGTAGAATAAGTTTCAAACGGAGTAAGCTCTAATGAATCAAAATCATAATTTGGAGTAATACCAAACGAAACAATAAACGTTGTATTGGTTGTACATATTAGAAAACAAAACTCAGCTAATACTATTTTCAGTGCCTTTTTAAACTTTCCTTTACCGCAATCATAGACTAATATTAAAGTACATACTATAGAAGATAGCAAAGTAACAATTATGTTATCAGGATAAAAAATAAGAAGTATAACTTCAACCAATGCAGTTATACCAACCAACAAAGCTTTTTTTCTGGTAAATTTAATATCAGAATCATAAAAGCTTTGTAAAAATACCATTACAGCTGCTATACATAAATAAGACCCTACTTGATTAAGAATATTTGTAAATATATCCGTCATAATGCCTCCTTGTAAGCAAAGCTCAAAATTGCAGATTTAAGCTCTTTTTCTTTACTTCGACTAACAGGTATACAAATATCTGTTTCAAGGTAAACGCATCCTTTACCAAGCTTTGTTATTTTTTCTAAAGAAACCAAGTACCCACGATGAACTCTGATAAAATTTTTATTCACCAACTCTTTTTCAAACTCTTTAAGATTATATCGAGTGACATATTCTTTGCTCCCGCAATTTATAATAACATTCTGATTTTGTGCTTCAAAATAAAAAATATCAGAAAGCTTGATTTTTTCTTCGGTATCTTCTGTTTTAATCCACAAAACTTCTTCTTTGCCTTGCTTAAGCGATATATAATCCAATATTTCTTTAAGCTTTATAAGATTAATCGGCTTTGTGAGGTATCTCAGTGCATTTACCTCATAGCCCTCAAGAGCAAATTCTATATGACTTGTTAAAAAAACAATATAAACATTCTCAGAAAGATCTCTAATCTTTTTTGCAAGAGTTATACCGTCAATTGTCGGCATTTCTATATCAAGCATAATCAAATCATATTTAACTGTATTAAATCTTTTTAAAAGTTCATAACCATTATCAAAGGCATCTACCAAAACATCAAGACTTTTCGTAACATTTTCTATCGCATTGACAGCTTGTTGTCTACACAAGTTGTCATCATCACACACAGCAATCCTCACAAAAATCACCAGCTTTAAAAGTTACATATTTAATTTTAGCAGGTCAAGGATATAACACCTCGACCTGCTTGATTTTTAAAATATAAATATTTAAGAAAGATTATGTATAAATATTAAGATCTGAGCTTGACACCGATAACCGCAAGGTCAGCAATAATCTTGTCCATAATTTCCTGAACCTCAGCAGATGAAAGAGTTCTTTCATTTGAAGAAAATTCAAATCTGACAGTAATGCTATGTACAAGCTCAGTATCATAAGTGTCAACGATTTTTGTATTTTTAAGAATATCGTATCCCTTATTTGTCCAGCTTTCGCTGAGCTTATCAAAGAATACTCCTGTTGGAATTTCAAGGCTTAAGTCATAATCCATTGATGGGAATTTTGAAATTTCCTCATAAGAAATACCCTTGTCAGTTGAATCTGCAAACTTATTGATATCAATTTCAGCAAATACAATACTTGCTTTCTTATCAATCTTCTTACCAACCTCAGGATGAACAATGCCGATTGAACCGAGTTCTTCCCCATCAAGTAAAATGTTGTAAAGATTTACAGGATGCTCGTAGCTGTGCTTTGGTTGAGCAGGCTTAAATGTAAGTAACTGATGCTTAATATCGCTGGAAATAACAGCAAGAATATCTCTAAGCTCAAAATAAAGCTCTTTAACATTCTTTGTCTTACTGAAAAGTGTAATTGCAAGTTTTTTGTTCTCTACGCAAAGATTATTTTCATCAAGACCATTTACAACTCTGCCAACCTCAAAAATACCAAAATCAGATGCGTAAGTTGCATTTGTCTTAACCTGACAAAGCTGAGTTGGAATAATTGAATTTCTTATAGTTTCGATATTTGGGTTTGTAGCATTTGCAAGCTTAACATTTTCTTCAACAGGAATATTAATTGCCTTAAGCTCGTCATTGTATGCCCAGATATAGGAATGAACCTCGTGTAAATTAAATTTCTTTACAAGAATATCCTTGATTTTGTCTTCGTTACTCTTAACAACAGAAGCTCTTACAGGATAAAGAGGTGAACGAGTTGTATTTACATCAAAATTATCATAACCGTAAATTCTTGTAATTTCCTCAATTATATCAGCCTTGATTGTAACATCCTTCGTTGCTCTCCAAGATGGAACTTCAACTGTAAAGTTATCACCATTAAGAGATACTTTAAAACCAAGACTTTCAAGAGTATTTACAATCTTATCGTTACTGATTTCAATACCTGTATAGCGGTCAACAAAGTTTTTGTCAAAGTTAAGAGTTACTGTATCATATTGGAAAGCAACTTCATCTGTTAAAGCTGAAACAACCTTTATACCGTTATCATATTTCTTTAAGAGATTTATAAATCTTGCAATAGCAACAGTTGTCATCTCAGGGTCAAGACACTTTTCATATCTCATAGATGCATCTGTACGATGAGCAAGACGAACTGTTGACTTACGAATAGAAACAGCGTTAAATGTAGCAGACTCAAGAGTAAGTGTTGTAGTATCCTCAACAATTTCAGAGTCAAGACCGCCCATAATACCTGCAATAGCAACAGGTGTGTTGTCATTGCAAATCATAAGAGTGTTTTCATCAATGTTTCTTTCAACACCGTCAAGAGTTTGGAATGTAAATGGAGTATCAAAACGCTTGATACGAATTTTCTCAACCTTACGAGAGTCAAAAGCGTGCATTGGCTGACCCATTTCAAGCATAAGATAGTTTGTAAGGTCAGCTAAGAAATTAATACCTCTCATACCGCAATAAAAGAGTCTGATTCTCATATTTACAGGACTGATATTTCTTGTAATATTTTCAACCTGCATACAGCTGTAACGCTGACAAAGAGAGTCTTCAATCTTCATATCAACCTTTGCAAGAGTATCGTAAGCCTTTAAATCCTCAACATCAAGAGGCTTTAATTCTCTCCCTGCAAGGGCTGCAAATTCTCTTGCAATACCATAATGACCCCAAAGGTCAGGACGGTTTGTAAGAGATTTATTATCAACTTCAAAGACAATATCATCAATCTGATAAAGCTCTTTAATATCTGTACCGTTTGGAACATCTTCTGTGATTTCCATAATACCTGAATTATCATCAGAAATACCAATTTCAGCTTCACTACAGCACATACCGTGTGACATAAATCCAGCTAAAGGACGAGGCGCAATTTCAATATCACCAATCTGAGCACCAACTTTTGCAAAGGCTGTTTTCATACCTACTCTTACATTAGGAGCACCGCACACTACATCTGTAAGCTCAGCTTCACCTGCATCTACCTTTAAAAGATGAAGCTTTTTTGAATCCGGGTGATTTTCAACAGATTTAATTTCTGCTACAACTACACCGCTTAACTGTGAGCCTTTATAAAAAATCTCATTCTCAACCTCAGCAGTAGAAAGAGAGAACTGCTGTATAAGCTTAACCTTGTCAAAACCTGATAAATCTACAAAGTCTTGAATCCAGTTCATAGATAAAAACATATTATTACTCCTCCCTTATTCATCATCAGTAAACTGTGAAAGTGATTTAAGATTTCCGCTATTTAAATCTCTAATATCTTTAACACCATATTTCATCATCGCAAGTCTTGTAAGACCCAAGCCAAACGCAAATCCTGTATACTTTTCAGGGTCAATGCCGCCCTCTCTGAGTACATTTGGATGAATCATACCGCAAGGACAAAGCTCAAGCCAACCGCTATGTTTACATGAAGGACAGCCATCACCGCCGCAGATAAGACAGCTTATATCAAGCTCAAAGCCAGGTTCAACGAATGGGAAAAATCCGGGTCTTAATCTTACCTTAATGTTTTTTTGGAATACCTCTGAGAGCATAGTTTTCATAAAGAAAATGAGGTTAGAGATAGAAATATCCTTATCTACCATTACGCCTTCCATCTGGAAGAATGTATTTTCGTGGCAGGCATCGGTTGCTTCATTTCTAAAGCATCTGCCCGGGAAAATAGCCTTAATCGGCACTCCGTTTTCGATAAGGTTTTTACCGTATTTTTTAAGAATTGCATTCTGAGCCGCAGATGTCTGTGACTTTAAAAGCTGACCATTATCAAGATAATATGTATCCTGCATATCTCTTGCAGGGTGATGCTTAGGAATATTTAAAGACTCAAAGCACTCATAATCTGATACAATTTCAGCATAATCTTCAACATTAAAGCCCATTGATTTAAAAATAGTTTCACACTGTCTTTGAACAAGTGTAATTGGATGATATGAACCTCTTGTTAAATCAACAGGAGTAGTAATATCAAACTGCTCCATAGAAGCGATTTCTTTTTCAATTTCTTTCTGCTTAAGCTCAAGGATTTTTTCATCAATTTTCTCGCCGGCAAAAGCTTTTAACTTGTTTACATCAGCACCGAAAACCTTTTTTTCTTCAACTGATAAATCCTTCATACCTTTTAAAAGAGCAGTAATACTGCCCTTTTTACCGAGATAAGCTACTCTTATAGCATCAAGCTCGGTAAGCTCGTTGACAGAATTAAGCTTTTCGATAAGCTCATCCTGAAGCTTAATAATTTTTTCGTCCATAATAACCTCCGATAAAATATAGTATCCCAGGTAATCACCGCAAAAATTAATCACAAAATTATCACTAAACAAAAATCCCTGCGTAAGTATAAACCTACGCAGGGACGAATAAATCCGCGGTACCACCCTGATTTTTGCATCATAAAGAAGCAAACACTTCCTTGACATATAACGGTGTCAACCGTTGAAACCTACTATAATTTTCAGCCCCACCACTCAAAAGAGAACTTCACATTCAACACGACATACTGCACTTACAGCCAAGGTGCAGTTTCTCTGAAATGACGCACAATGAATGTTACTTTCTTTGTCACTGTGTTATCTAATTTATAATATCATAATTTTAAAAATAATGCAAGTATTATTCAACAATTTGTTCAGGTACAACTGCAAAGAATACCAGATCGCTATCACTATCATTAATAAGGCTATGAGTATGACCCAATGGACAATGATGACACATACCCTCGCTTACCTGTTCGTATTCGCCATCATAAAGAACCTTACCTTTACCACTTAAAATATAAATAGTTTCGCTGTTTGTTTCGTGAGTATGAACACCGATTGTCGCACCACTTTCAAGAACTCCGTAAAGGATTCTGTTTTTTCCGTCAAAAAACATTTTTGCAGAAAGCGACTTTTCGCCACCTTTAAAATTAGGCATAACTACAGCCTGCTCATTATTAAAATCAATAATCATAATTTTTTTCTCCTGTAATTGTAATTTAATATAAAATATTTTCATCTCATATTAAACCGTATAGCTTCGTTTGGTTATATGAGTTTATTATCATATGATGCTATCTACACGAAATGTATGCGAGTCACTCGCAGTACTTTTGAGCAAGAGTAAAATTCCTAAACTCAGGCTCGGTTGTAACTTCTCTTATCAGCTTAATAAACGGAGGGAGCTGATATTTTTGGTTTTCTGACAAAAGCTCAATTTCCAAAAGAGCTTTATCCTGCCAAAATGGATAAACATCAAGCTCATAATAGGTATTGTTATAAGCTATACAATAGCGGTCTTTTGAAATTACACCTAAAACATTTTCTTTTTTACTTAAATAATTCAAATATTCCTTTTCTGAAATATTAGTTTCAATTTCAATCCTTTTAATATCAGAAATTTTGCGTTTTATCGTCTTAATATAAATCGCATTATTGACATCTCCTCTTTTTCTCACTCTGAAATTACCTTCTTGGGGAGTAAAAAGATATGCCTGTGTAATTGGAATTTTTCTACAAAGCTCAAGTGAATTTAAAAATTCAATATCCGGATACTCAATTAAAAACTTTCTTTCTATTTCAACAGGCTCAGGTATACCTAAGAAAGCTAAAATCTCATCCTTTAACCTATTCATTTTACCAGTAAAGTCTGTTGAGTTATCAATAATACGCAAATGATTATTACCAGTCCATGCAGATAATATTCTTTTATCGTTTGTTCTTGCTTCTTCGGAAGTTTCAGTTCTTGCAGTATTGTTTATGCAATTATAATAATCCTCGGCACCCTCAGCAGCAGTAACAAGGTGAAAAACCGCATCATACGAATTTCTGATTTGTTCTTCATTTAAACCATATTCAGAAATAAAACTACTAAATTCAGCTTCACTAACAAAAGCTCTGCCATCAAGTAAGCCTCTGTCAAAAAGGATAACAACTTTATCGACATTTAAACTACTCGCTTTTGAAATTACTGCTTTTTCCTCTGCATAAGCCTGTTTAAAAAGCTCTTTTTGGAATTGCACAACTCCCATATTTTCAGGCTTTTCCCCTGAGTTAATCAAGATTGTAGCACGCTCATCAATGGTTAATACAGTTAAACCAAATTTTTCAAGCTCCTGCTTTATATAAGGCAAAGCAGATGATTTTCCGCCACACGGTCCACCGGTTAAAACTACTTTTATAATTTCTGTCATAATATCACCACTAAAATTATAATGCTAAAAAAACATATTTATATTCTAATTTAGAACTTTGAAATATAATTATTATAGATAATTTGCAAATTTAAAAGTAAATATATGATATAACATTGACAAAATATACATATAAGTGCTAAAATAATATTTATTATAGCGTTTCATCTACGAAAGGAAGTAATATAAATGGAAAAGCAAAATATTGATTGGTCAAATCTTGGATTTGGTTATATTCCTGCTAAAGAAAGATTTGTTTCTAATTATAAGGACGGAAAATGGGACGATGGCATTATGACAACTGATGCTAATGTAACAATTAATGAATGTGCCGGCGTTTTACAGTATGCTCAGACTTGCTTTGAGGGTATGAAAGCATACACAACCTGCGATGGTAGAATTGTTGTATTCCGCCCTGATTTAAACGCACAGAGAATGATTGACAGCTGTAAAAGACTTGAGATGCCTGTTTTCCCTGCTGAAAAATTCGTTGACGCAATTTGTCAGGTAGTAAAAGCTAATGCTGATTTCGTTCCTCCATATGGCTCTGGTGCATCACTTTATCTTCGCCCATATATGTTTGGTTCAGGACCTGTTATTGGTGTAAAGCCATCTGATGAATATCAGTTCAGAATTTTTGCTACTCCTGTTGGCCCTTACTTCAAGGGTGGTGCTAAGCCTATCACAATTAAGGTATCCGACTTTGACAGAGCAGCTCCACATGGTACAGGTCATATTAAAGCAGGTCTTAACTATGCAATGAGCCTTCACCCAATTGTTACTGCTCACGAAGAAGGCTTTGCTGAAAATATGTATTTAGATGCCGCAACTCATACAAAGGTTGAGGAAACAGGTGGTGCTAACTTCTTGTTCATTACTAAAGACAACAAGGTAGTTACACCAAAATCTGACAGTATCTTACCATCAATTACAAGACGCTCTCTTATGATTGTAGCTAAAGAATATCTTGGTCTTGAAGTTGAAGAAAGAGAAGTATTATTTGAAGAGGTTAAGGATTTTGCTGAATGTGGTCTTTGCGGTACAGCAGCCGTAATTTCACCTGTTGGCAAGATTTATGACCATGGTAACGAAATTTGCTTCCCAAGCGGTATGGATGAAATGGGCCCTATCACTAAAAAGCTTTACGACACACTTACAGGAATTCAGATGGGCAGAATTGAAGCTCCTGAAGGCTGGATAAAAGAAATTAAGTAAGCATTTTACAATATAACAAATATCAATCCCCTTAGAATTCGCCTAAAAACAAATGATTTTAGGCAACTCTAAGGGGATTTTTGCATTCATAATTTTACCGGCAATTATCAAAAATTACAAAATCAACTCTACTCTACTACCGCCAAGGCGATTCTTTTTAATTAATATCTGTTTATCTATTTTTTCTTTTAATTCATTAACATGAGAGATTATACCAACCAAACGATTTCCATCTGAAAGCTCATTCAATGCTTTAAGTGCCTGATGTAACGATTCATCATCAAGCGTACCAAAACCCTCGTCTACAAACATAGTATCCAGCCTGATTCCGCCTGCATTAGACTGCACCTCATCAGAAAGTCCCAAAGCCAAAGACAGCGAAGCTTTAAAAGACTCGCCGCCTGACAGAGTATTTACACTTCTTTCACTGCCGTTAAAATGGTCGATTATATCAATATCAAGCCCACTTTGACTTCTTTTGTTATTCGCTTCTGCACGACGCTTCATTTCATATTGACCATTTGTCATAATCAAAAGTCGTGTATTTGCTCGACTTAAAATTCTATCAAAATAAGTCATTTGAATATAGGTTTCAAGTGTAATTTTATCCTTACTATTCAAATCACCATTTGCAGTATCTGAAAGATTTTTAACAAGCTGATACTCTTTTTCAATCTTTGAACACTCTTTTTGTTTTGCAAGTAATTTAGCGTACAGTTTTGTATTTAATGAATAGCGATTACCCAAATTAGTTTTCAAAACATTTTTAGAAGTTTTTTCAACCTCAATTAAAGACTTTTGATCGATAATTTCCTCTTCGTTTAGTTTTTCAGCGTTTTCAAGCTGTGTTTTTAGCTCTTTAACTTGACCAATAAGTGTTTGAACATCTTCCTTTGTTTTATCATAGTTTTGCTGTGCAGTTATTAAGGAGGTTGACAACAAATTGATAGTGTTCTGACAATTAGTTTTCATATTTTCGGCAGCGGTTTTGCTGTCAAAAGTAAGATTTTGTTTTGTATCGTTTATTTGATTTTGAAAACCTGCAAGCATAGTTTGTGCCTGAACAACTGATTTATCAAGCTCAATCATATTACTTTTAATAGACTCAATTTCATCTGTTTTTTTAGGAATAGTAACCTGAAGATCTCCATATCTTTTTATATTCTTTTTTTCTTTAGCAATATCATTATCTAAAGACTTAATCTTTTCATCAAGCGTAGAAAGTCTAGCCGCCAACTCTGATTCGGATATATTATAATCATCAAGCTGTTTATCAATATCCTGACGCAAAGTGGTAATCTGACCGATTAATACTGAACAAGACTGACTTTTTTCTTCTGCTAAAATTTGATTTGCCTTGCTTAATTCTTCGGCATCTTTAAGCTCAGCTTCTGTTGGTGCATTTTGAGATTTAACTGCCTTATTCGGATGAATGGTAGAACCACAGACAGGACAAGGTGAGTTTTCAACCAAAGTTTCTGCAAGTATTCCTGCTTGCTCATTAAGAAAAGCTTTGTACTTACTCTTATAATCGTTATCGGCATATTCCGCATCACTTTGGGCAGTTTTATACTCAGCTTGTTTTTGTATAAGGGTTGTACTTAATTCTTTATAATCTTTAAGTTTATTTTTTAAATTATCTAACTTATCTTTTTCTGTATTACAGATATTCTTTTCGTTTTCAAGCTCAAGCTTTTTCTCAGTACTGTTTTTAATAGATTCACTTTCAGCTAAAAGATTATTTAGCTCCTTAGTTCTATTATCTAAACTTCTTTTATATTCTTCAATCGAATTTTTATTTGTAACAATTCTTTCGCTGATTAAATTTGACTCAGAAATAAGATTTTCAAGACGAGCGTATTCAGGCAACTCAACATCAATTTTATTAATTTTTTCTTTGAGCGTATCAATAGAATTTGCATTTTCACGAGCAGTATTAAGCTCTTTTTCCTTTAACGAAAGCGTTTCATTCAAATTAGATAAAATATTTGTTTTTTCTTTAAATTGCTTTTCGGCTTTTTTATACTCATTAAGCTTATCGCACAAAACATTAATTTTAATCAGCTTTTTTTCAAGAATATCTATCTCTTTATCTAAATTTTGAATTTCAGTATTATCAGCATCATTAATCTGTCTTAATACATCAATAAATTGATCAAAAGGCAATTCATTATTTTTTGCCTTGATTATATCATCATAATATATATTTTCTTCACTACACTCAATATCATTAATAAACTGATTTATACTGCTATAAATATCGTTAAGCTGTCTTTTTGTTTTTAAAGCTTCTTCTCTTAACTTACTTTGAAGTTGTTCAAAAAGATGTGTTTTAAATATTTCTCTAAAAATTTCTTTTCGTTTATCGGTTCCAGACAATAAAAGCTGCTTAAAATCACCTTGAGCAATCATTGCAATCTGCATAAACTGTTTTCTGTCAATTCCAACAATTTCTCTTACAGCTTCCTCAACTTCTTTTCGCTTGGTAATTACATTACCATTAGGCATAGTAAGCTCACAATTAGCAGTTTCTTTAGTTTCGCCATCTCCCCTGCTTTTAGGACGAAGATACTCAGGGTTGCGTTTAATTTTGTACTGCTTATCTCCGTTTTGAAAAATAAGCTCTACAAATGTTTTAGTTTCGGGTTTAGCATATTTTGAGCGAAACATTTTAGGCTCTCTTGTTTCACTGCTTGAGCGGTCATACAACGCATAAACTATCGCATCAAAAATAGTAGTTTTACCTGCACCGGTATCACCTGTTATTAAATAAATACCGTTTATGCCAAGTTTTTCAAAGTCAATTATAGTTTCATCTGCATATGGTCCAAACGCAGACATTTTAAGCATCAATGGTCTCATTGTTCATTCTCCCATATACTCTCAATTATTTTTTCTGTAAATTCTTTTTGTTCGTCATTGAGTTGCTGATTATTCTGCGATAAATAAAAATCGCAAAAAAGCTCTATTGGTGATTTAGTTTCGACATCAGCTATAGGAGTAAGTACACTTGTCGATTTTGTACGAGTGTTTTCATAATCAAGTTTCATAAGATTTTTATAAACCGATTTAAGCTTATCAACAACATAAGGAATATCATCCTCATCAGTTAAAGTTATATAAACATAATCACTGCAATAGGTTGTATTTTCATAAAAGCTTTTTGCAATAAGGTCGTTATATTTTCCCTTTAATTTGACCATTTCGTGTAATGGGATAAGACTTTCGGTGCGGATTATAAGGTTTCCTTTTTCATTAATCTCACCAATAGTAACTGACTTATCGTCATTAATCTCTGAAAAAGAATATTTTAAAGGCGTACCGCAATATCTTACTCGCTCACTACCGCAATTTTGCGGACGATGAATATGTCCAAGTGCCACATAATCAAAATCATTAAATACATTTACATCTACATTGTCGGTACCGCCTACTGAAATATCCTCAGATTCGGTACGAGTAGCACCTGTTACAAATTGATGAGTAATTAAAATATTACGCATTTGTGTATCTATATTCATATCATCTATTGCAGTTTTAAGTGCATCAGTATAGCTGTCGATAATTTCATTTTCAAAATATCTGCGAACATTTGCAGGCTTAATAAACGGCAACATAAAGATATTAACCTCACCAAAATCGTCATTAATTATATTGGGTTTAACCGTGCCGTTGTATACAGGCGAAAGATAAATTCCGCTTAGTTCAATAAGCTTTGATGCAAACGCAAGTCTTTCGGGTGAATCGTGATTACCGCTGATAATAAATGTTTTTATACCTCTTTTTGAAAGCTTATATAGAAAACTGTCAAGAACGGTAACTGCTTCGGTTGATGGAATTGATTTATCATATACATCGCCTGCGATAAATACTGCCTGCGGATTTTCACTATCTATAATTTTTAGAATTTGTTTTAAAATATACTCCTGATCCTCAAGCATAGAAAACTCATTTACTCTTTTACCTATATGGAGATCTGAAATATGAATAAACTTCATTATTTAACTCCTTTCTGCAAGTGCATAATATTGTATAAATTTAATTAATCATTACTGAAACTATATCACATTTTTATAAATATTTCAAGATTAAACCAAATACCTTGTACACATTTATTAAAACTAAATAGAAATAAAATTTAGATAAATGAATGTATCAACTCAAAACAAAAAACAACCTTCAATTAAGTTATTGCCAATTGAAGGTTGTTTAAAAAAATATTATTCACCTGCTTTAAAATTATAAAGTGGTTTTATCTGTTTTATTATATCTGCTGTCGGTGCAATATTTTTTACAATTTCATCTTTATTTTTATATGCCATTGGTGATTCATCAAGCGTTTTTTGAGTAACACTAGTTGAATATATTCCCTGCATTTGAAGTTTAAATTCATCAAGTGAAAGCTCAGTGGAAGCTGTTTTTCTACTCATAAGTCTGCCTGCACCGTGAGGAGCAGAGCAGTTCCAATCCTCGTTACCCTTACCAATACAAATTAAACTTCCGTCACGCATATTGATTGGTATAAGTAACTTTTCGCCTGATTTTGCAGAAACCGCACCCTTTCTGACTATATTACTTTCAAGGTCAATATAATTATGAATCGTTTGAAAATAACTATAATCAGACAAGGATTTTGAAAACATTTTTTGAAGAATAATATCCGCTATTTTTTCTCTGTTAATTATCGCAAACTGCTGACAGATTCCCATATCCTCTAAATACATCTGCCTGTAATTACCTGTAAGGTAGCACAACTCTTTTGGCACATCAGTAATTTTTGAAATGAATTGCTTTTTCAGTTTCTTAATAGCAGATTGTATTTCCTTTCTTCTGCCTTGTGCTTTATAATCTTCAATAAGCTTATTTTGTGCTTCAAAAAGCTTGTCTTTACCGCACAAAATATCATAAGCCATATTTTGGTATATTTCTGCTACCTGCTTACCAAGATTCCGGCTACCAGTGTGAATAACAAGATATTTATTGCAATCCTCATCTACATCAATCTCAATAAAATGATTACCGCCACCAAGTGTCCCTATACTGCGTTCAATTCGCCTTGTATCTTTAAGACTGCGATAACAATTAAGCTGTTGAAGCTGAGAAAATTTTACCAATCTACCCAAATGAGTATTTTTTCCACTCGGAACATATTCAATTATTGTATTATCAAGCTTTTCAAAATCTATATCAACCTTACCAAGCTCAACCGTTAGCATACCGCAACCGATATCTACACCAACTATATTTGGTATTACCATTTCACCTAAGTTTGCCGTAAACCCTATAACACAACCTACACCGGTATGAACATCAGGCATAATTCTTATTTTAGAAGATTTTGCAAACGGCTGATTACAAAGCAGTTGTATTTGATTAACTGCAGTTTCTTCTATATTATCGGTAAAAACTTTGGCACTGCTAAAAGCTCCTTTAATTTCAGTCATAGTTATCACTCTTTTCGTAAATTATACTTTTATTTTAATGTATCTTTCGCTTTTGATTACACCCATCATATAGTTATAAGGCGATAACTCGCCGCTCATAACCATAGAGAATAATCTTGGCGAACATCCTGAAACAAGTGCAACACCTTGCTCATTTTTTGTTACCGGCAAACTTTGTTTTGAGTCTGCAACATTCCAGAATACTATCTGCGGAAGCTCATATCCAAATTTTTCAAACTGCTGTTTAGCATTTTCAAAATTTGAAAGTTCCGAATTATAGGCACAACTGTCAAACTGCATATCGGATATAATATAAAGCTTTGACGGCAACTCTTTCTGAGGAACATTATATCTTAATGCAGTATTTAATATAAGGTTGAACACAGCCTCTATATCAGTATTTTCACATCTTGTGAACGTTGATATAAATCTTAACTTATCTACAAAAGTTTCACCTTTAACCTCGATAAGCTTAGGTTTCTCAGAAAATTCAATGAAATGATTCTTGAATACACCCTTGCTACGCTCTGCAAAGTATAACCCCAATGACAGCGCAACGCTTGCAGGTGTAGGACATAAGTTCATATGCATTGATCCTGATGTATCAACAATAGCCAAAGCGTTTTCATCATTACAGAAGTCTGGCAAAGAGTTCCAAGTTACATTAAGGCTTTGCTTTTCTGATTCGTATATATCACGCATATAACTTCCAAATTTATAATAATTTCTATAGTCGATATATGGGGCAATAAGCTCGTATGGCATAAGAGTTGACGCATTAAGCTTTGCTTTACCGTTTTTAACATCTACTAAAAACTGTGAATAGCGTTCCTTATCATTACGATAAAACGCACTTCTGTACTTAAACAAAGCTTTTGATGGTATATTTGAATAAGAAAAGGTATAGTCCAAGGTTCTCAAATTATTTTCAATAATTTTGATATAAGAACGTAATGAAGACAAAACCTTTCTGTATTCACACTCTTTCATACACAACATACGGATAAGCTTTTTGGCTTGATATATTGTTTCTTTGTTGCTTGCGTTAGCTGACGGAAGCCACTTTGCAAGCAAAGAAACCTCTCTGTTACGCTCCATCATTTCAACATCTTGTTCAAGCTGTTTTTTGATAAGCTTTACTGCCTCAACACTGCATTTAGTATCAAGCAATACAAGCAAATCATCATATCTGCCGTACTCGGAAATATATGACATATTTTTAAGTACAGCTGATTTTTCGTTATTTGCAAGCCACTTTAATATTACACGGAATACTCGTCTTTCACCAAGTCCGCCTCTTACATCTCTTGTAAAAAACAAAATTTTCATAGCAACAAGGGGATTTTCTGTATATGCACGAACAAACCGAGCAATTATATCTGCATCTGTACCGTTACGCATTGCACCAATTGATGCAAAAAGGTCAAGACACGCAGAACCTGTAGTGCTATACGCAACAGCCCCGTTTTCTGTATATGTAACATTTGCTTGATTTTTAAGTTGCTCTAACATAATAATCCCTCCTGATTATTCTATATCAATTATTTTATATTAATTATAAGTTATTTTAAATTGCTTTGTCGGCAAAACACAAGGTACATTTACTATACAAATTTAATATCGTAAAATCCAACAATTGCTGTCTGTACCTTTATCAGACTTAAATCAGAATTAAGCAAAGCAAATAAACAAATTGCTTAAATTCTTGTATATTGTTTCGCCGACAAAACTCAAGGTGCATTTACTATAAGATCGAATATGTAAAAATAAATTGCTGTTTGCACCTTTAATAAACACAGTTTTATATTGAACTCTTTGTTCAACTTAAACCGTATTGGCTGTCTTTAGTTTGTGTCTATATTATAGCAACTGTATACTATAAAATCGTGGAAAAAAAGTTGCGAACTCAAAAAAGCTCGCAACTAATTTGTTTATTTATTCTGCTTTTTAACTTTTCAATAAAACTTTTGGGAGATACAACCCTAATCAACGGACCAAACGAAAGTATTCTGATAAGAATTTCGGTTTCATCTTCCATATCATACTCAATGGTTATACGATATTCTTTAGTGCTTAGTTGTTCCGTTTGCTTTTTTAGATACGAAAAATGATGCATAAATCTTTCAAGAGCCATTCTGTCATCCGTAAGATTAAGAACAAGCGTTTTTATGTTACGCTGTTCTTCTCTATCTTCATTTGCGTTATATTTACCGGCAATACTGCAACTTGTAATCCTTGAAAGATTGATTATATATGTATTTCTTGAGTCAACTGAAATAAGCCTGAATTTATCATCCTTTTGAGAATATTCAAGTCTATGCGGAATAACACACACAGCACAGCCTTTGCCGTGGCGTGATATAAAACGAACCACAAGCTTGTTTTTACTCTTTATAGCTGATATTATAGTTCTAAAATTTTTGATATAATCAGGATTTTCAAAATCATCACCATCGCTATATTTATCAAAATACTCAAACATATCATTTGTATATAACGGTTCAACATCATTAAGATCACTTGCAGATATATCAAAAAGCTTAATTCTTGGGTCGTTAATCAAGGCTTTCAGCCATCTTTTCTGCAAGGTAGTGAGAGGCATTTCAGGTTTATTTTTAATAGGCGTTTTTAAATCAGAAGTCATAATACCCCACTCTCCACTTTTAAGAGAGTTAGGTATATTCATAACACTTTCAGCAAAACCTTTTTCATTTACTATTTCATATAACCTTTTATCACTAAGAGTATTATTCAGAGATTCTTCAATTATTTTTGCAACCACATTAAAATAGCTTCCATAAATTTCACTAAACAGCATCCTCTGAACCTCCGTACATCGACTGCATCGCTTTTATATCATCTTCAAAGTTTTTTAAAAGCTGAGAATTATCACTCGTAAGCTTCTCTATTCTACCGATAAATGTTCTTATCCAAGGTAACATTTCGATTGCATCATAAACATCGACAACAAACTTATAATGGTAATCATCTATCTTAATAACTTCGCCGTTTCGCTTTTCTCTTTCTAATCTGTTTACAATAAATTGCTCATCGTCATCAACATAAACAGTCATCTCTATATGGTCAAGATGATAGCCGCTGCCTGATGATACACCCCAAAGTTTTTTACTGAATCGTTTGGCGCTTTCTTTAAGGCTCTGAATATCAACAGCCTTTTCTTGAATCGTTACTGCTTTAATACTGTCAAGCCTTAAAAGAATCATACGCTTTTGGCTAAAACTCCAACATAAAAGATAGCGTCTGCCGCTTTGAGTGCTTACTCTGATTTTAAGCGGCACAACCTTTTTCAGTGTTGTTTTTTGTATGCGTACAGAAAACAATTCCAATGTAACTACTCTTTCATCAGTAATTGCATTTAAGAGCTGATATAGAATTTCACTTTCAAGAGTATGGAGTATATAATGGTGTTTAAAACAGAAAAAATCAGCATTATTTTCCGATTTATCCAATATGTACGAACCGACAACTCCAAGCGGTGACGCTTCTGCAAAAAATGAAACAGCATCATTCCAGGGTGCAATATCAATTTGACTTGTATTTATAGAGTACAAAAGCTTATTTCTCTGCTTTGAGGTCTTTAAAATTCCAAGGCTATCGTACTCTTTTAGCTTTTTACGGACAGTGGAAATATCCGGCTCAAACTGACAATCAAGCTTACTGCAATATTCAGCTGAGATTATTTCAGTTATTTCCCCTGCCGTTAAAGCTAAATTACCATATAATATGTCAAGAATAATAAAATGAAGTGTAATATCTTTTGAAGTAAAGCTTTTTGCCTTAAACGCTTTATATAAAGGGTTAGATGGTATACTTCTGCTATCAAGAGCTATAAAAACATTTTTACCCTCTGCACTTTGTCGAAATGACATATACTCGCCAAGCCAGCTTTCTATCCGTCTGCGTTCGTTATCATAACTTCTTGCACTTTTTACATTATAGTCATTTCTGCTTTTAAAGCCATAAATAAAAAACTGACTCATATACTCTCGTGCTTTAGCAAAATTTTTTACAAGCTCGCTGTAAGCCATACTATCCCCACCGCCTTATTAATATAAAATTAATTATACCACACATTTTAAAAACTAGCTATTAAATTCATCAACTGTTATCACTTCATCAATATCTCTTTTGCTCATTTTATGACGAAGCTTTCTGTTCTCTACGCTGTCAAAGACAATTGAAAAATCATAATCCTCCGGATAAAGCTCAGTTGCACTTACAAGAAGCTTGATTCGCTTATGATTAATCATAATCTTTTTACCCTGTAGCTGAACCCCTAAAACACCCTTCTTGTCTGCTAGTTTACAAACAATTCCGATTTTTTTATCGGGATAAACCATAACGCTGTCACCAAGACTGAATTTTAATGCCGGATTATACTTTGAAGCTTTTTCAGACTGTTTTTTAATAATCTTAGGCACAAAATTATTTTTAACCTCAGCGGTTACATCATCTGCTAAATTCCCTGAAAAACTACCCTTATATTTACTACCGTATGCCGCCTTTGAAGCAGTTTCAAGCATAACCGAAGACATTCCAAGTCTTTTAGCAATAGAAAACGCACAGCTTTCTCCGCTCTCACCAATAACCAATTTATATAACGGAGTTAGTGTTTCCTTATCGAAATCCATTCTTGCATTAATGATTGAGTTTTCATTATCTGCAAACTTTTTAACTTGTGGATAATGTGTTGTCACAAGAAACAACGCATTACTCTTTTTAAGCTCAGTAAGAACAGAAATTGCAATACCCATACCCTCGGTAGGGTCAGTTCCCGAACCAAGCTCATCAAGAATAACAAGACTTTCTTCATTAATAGAATTAAGAATTGAGAGTATATTTTTAAGATGTGCAGAAAATGTAGAAAGATTTTCAGACATATTCTGACCATCGCCAATATCACAAAGATAATTTGAATTCATACATACATTTGCCGATTTACAAGGGATATGCAATCCGCATTGGCTCATCATACAGCACAATGCAACAGTTTTTATGCAGACAGTTTTGCCGCCTGTATTCGGTCCGGTAATAATAACTCCGTTTATTCCGTTACCTATATTAAAATTAAGTGGCACACACTTTTCTTCATCAAGTAACGGATGTCTTGCATCTTTAAGTTCTATAACTCTGTCCGTATTAATCTGAGGCTCAATTCCGTTATATTCAAGGCTTAGCTTACCCTTAGAAAAAGCAAAATCAAGCTTTTCTGTTACTGCAATATTTCTTAAAACCGCATCCGCATAATCAAGCAACATAGCAGTAAGAGTATATCTTATACGAAGTTCCTCGTTTTCCTCATCAATTCTAAGTGCTTGTATCTCATCAAAATATTTACTAACCGCTGACGGCTCTATAAATACTGTTGCACCTGTTGAAGATTTATCCAACACAGAACCTGCTATTTTACTGCGATATTCTTTTTTAACCGGTATACAAATATGACCGTTGCGAATAGTCGAAAAAGAATCTGCCATATAGCTTTTATTACTGCGAATAATTTGCTCAGCCTTATCACGCATTTTTGTATTAAGCGTATCAATCTCACTTCTGATTGAATAAAGCAAATCAGTTGCTCTATCATCTATTTTACCGTTATGAATTTGAGATTGAATCATATCCTTTAACTCATCACACGCCATAAGCTCTTCTTCATAATACGCCAACGAAAAACCGTAAACCTTACATCTGTTAAGATAATCCTTTAATCTACGCACCGCAACCAAGGCATAGCCTATTCTTTCAAGATCCTCACCAGTCAGACAACACTCCTTTTGAGCTGACTCAATTATTTCTTTTACACCCGAAAAAGACGGCATTGTAGGAACTCCGCATTTATCAAGCATATTTGTTGCTTCCGTGGTACGCTTCATATTAAGTCTTAGCTCAGTTTCGTCAAGATACGGTTTTGCATTTAAAATTTTATTCTTTGTGGAATCCATAACCGCATAAGACATCCATATTTCTTTTATTCTGTCAAATTGAATTAATCTTTCCGTATTATTCATTTGAATCACCGCCTACCATATTACTGTAATCAGTATACTCAAGAACACCACTAATATTTTTCAGACCATTCGCAACAAGTTCTTTTACCATAAGACACTCAACGGAAGGCAGGTCAATACTTTTCCCTGCTGTTATTCCATAACCTGAAGAAGTTTCAAACCCTCTGTTTCTGTAATTTTGCGGATTGCCCTCAACAATTACAGCCTTATATCCCATTTTTTTAGCCATATCAAAACCATATTCAATCAGCTGTTTTGAAATATGCTGTCTTTGTAAATCAGTTCTGACAGCAACAGGATTGAGCATTAAAAGCGAATCACTGAATTTTCCACCAAGATGAATTCTTGAAAACATTATAAACCCTATAATTTCATCAAATTCATTTACCATAATAAGGTCAAGCTCAGGTAAATAATATTTTTTACTTCTGATTTCTTCAACAATTCTGCGAACTAAAGCTCCGCTCTCTTTATCTTCAGAGTCTATAAATACCTTTTCTACGAATATAAGTGAATTTGCTATATATTCCTTTGACATTGATTTAATAATTCTTTTCAACGCTATTTCTCCTTGCGAGTGCTCTGCATATTTTTCGTATAGACAGCACCATATATTAAAATTAATAATGAAAATCTTTGCTCAAGTGTAACCGTACAAATTTTACAACAAAAAAAGCTGTGGTTACCCTAAATACGGTTCACCACAGCTTAATAAACTGAAATATTCTTTACTTAATAAATTTATGCTTAAAATACAAATACTATAAGCATAAACACAGCATAATAACCAAGTTACGACAAATATAATATACCTAAATAACCAAAGCACCTAATTATACTGCAAATATATATAAAGAATTAATTTGTGAAGCATATTGTAAAAAGGATAACAGCAGATTATAATTACACAAGAGCACAACAAATAAAGCCATATCGTTAATTCGATATAAGCGTGTAAATATAAAACTGCAGTAACTAAAATATTTAGTTAGCTGAAATTTCCTTATTAACAATAGCTGACAAACAAATTCCCTCTTTCGTAAATTTTTCTTAATTATATTCTCTGCTAATTAATTTGTCAATAGTTTTTAAAATTTTAAAAGAATATATTTCAAAAAGAAAAGTGATTTTAAGAAAATTTCTTATTTTACTTTAATTTCTGAAAATAATATGATATACTATATAATGATTGTTAGGAGGAGATATAATGAAAACTATCGGTTTTGATAATCAGAAATATTTAATTATGCAGTCTAAGCAGATCCGCAACCGAATCTCTTTATTTGGTGGCAAACTCTATCTTGAATTTGGCGGTAAGCTTTTTGACGATTATCATGCATCAAGGGTTTTACCCGGATTTGCACCCGACAGCAAAATTAAAATGTTACAACAATTAAAAGACGATGTTGAAGTTGTTATTGCAATTAATGCATCAGATATCGAATCCAACAAAATTCGAGGCGACCTTGGAATAACCTATGATGACGATGTTTTGCGATTAATTGATACATTCCGTGAAATGGGTATTTATGTAGGAAGCGTGGTATTGACCAGATACAATAACCAGCCGTCAGCTAATGCATTTCTTAAACACCTTACTTCACTTGGAGTGCGTTGCTATCGCCACTACCCTATTGCAGGATACCCATCTGATGTTAGTCATATTGTAAGTGAAGAAGGCTTAGGTAAAAACGAATACATCGAAACAAGCCGTTCATTAATAGTAGTTACTGCTCCGGGTCCCGGTAGCGGTAAAATGGCAACCTGTTTAAGCCAGCTTTACCACGACCATAAAAGAGGTATTACCGCAGGTTATGCTAAATTTGAAACATTCCCTATTTGGAATTTGTCACTAAAGCATCCTGTCAACCTTGCTTACGAAGCCGCAACAGCTGATTTAAATGATGTTAATATGATTGATCCATTCCACTTAGATGCATACGGAAAAACTGCTGTAAATTATAATCGTGATGTTGAGATATTCCCTGTACTTAACACAATGTTTGAACGCATTCAGGGCAGTTCTCCGTACAAATCCCCTACAGATATGGGCGTTAATATGGTAGGTCACTGTATAGTTGACGATAATGCGTGCAGAGATGCATCAAAAATGGAAATCTTGCGTCGTTACTATGCTGCTTGCTGTAAGCGTTATCGTGGTAAGAGTCATAATGAAAACGAAGTAACAAAACTTGAAATTTTAATGAATAAGGCTGATATTACAACTGACATCTTCCCTGCTGTTTCTGCATCATTACTCAAAGCTGAAACTACAGGTGCTCCTGCCGGTGCGATTGTTCTTCCAAACGGACAAGTTGTAACAGGTAAAACATCCGACACTCTCGGAGCCGCATCAGCATTACTGCTCAATTCTCTCAAGGCTTTAGGCGGCATTGACGATAAGCTCGATCTTATTTCCGCTAATGTTCTTGAACCTATATGCAACCTTAAAACACAGTATCTCAAGCATAAAAACCCTCGCTTGCATACTGATGAAGTATTGCTTGCATTGACAATTTCAGCTCTCAATGACCCTGTTGCAAAATCCGCAATAGAACAGCTTGAAAATTTAAAAGGCAGTGACGCTCACTTTACTGTAATACTAAGCGATGAAGATGAAAAAAATCTTCGCAGATTGGGTATAAATGTTAGCTGTGAGCCTAAATTTGAACATAAGCGTTTATTCCACAACTAATTATTATTAAAGTTATCATATATAAAATAAATCCGAACCCCACTTTTTTATAAAGTAAGGTTCGGATTTTTGCTTTTTAAATAAAAATATCAAGGTTTTCAGATTAACTCAAATTATGAAATGCTTTTTATAATTCGCTCTTTATTTTGATTTACAAACTTATAAATATTATATGCACCCTCAGCACATACAGTGTCGTCTACAGATTCAAAGTAAGAAACGAACAGCAATTCAATACATTCCATAACAAGCACAGCCGCCTGTTTTTCTTCCTCTACAAGAGATACTTTTTTACTGTAGCTATCAAATACACAGCCTACCAAATCTAACCAAATATCATTTGTAATTTCAAACTTTTCTTTTTCGGAAAGCAATCCGAGTAAGAAATAACACAAGTCAAATACTCTAATATTTCTCTGACTAAGATCGAAATCAATATAACCTGAAAAATCTTTACCATTAAAAAGAAAATTACCAAAATGCACATCTCTATGAATCAGTTGTACAGGTAATGCATCGTATATGCCGGTCAATTCAGAAATAATAGCCTCATATTCATCTTTGCTTATGCATTTCCATCCATTGCGTTCAAAATTCTCTCTAACCCAGCCATTCATTTCATCCAAAAAGCTATTGTTCCAGAATACAGCCTTATTCTCACAAGATTTAAAAGCAATATGTAAATCCGCAATAATTTCGCCCATCTTATATGCATAAGCCTTATCATTACCAATTTTTAATACATTACTGCCATTTAATTTTTCAGAAAGAAACCAATAACTGTTATCACACAACGCATACTGCTTACCATCGACTGCAGATATAACTCTGCCGACCGGGATGTTCATTTCATCCAAAGTTGTATTTATCATAATATTTCTTTCAAGCATTTCAAAATCAGAATAGCATTTTAAAACATACTTGTCTTCAATCTGCCAAGTAGTGTCATAAATCTGCTTAATCTCGCTATTCTCTAAACTCCAACTATTAAGTATTTCTTTAATTTTCTCTGTCATAGAAGCATAACCCTTTCTTTGCTTAATAATAATCCTTCTGATACTCGATTCTGACAAATTATAAATTTCAGCCAAACGCTTGTTGCTTAATCCCTCTAAGTACTTAGTATATATATGCATATTTCTTTTTTCAAGCTCTGTTTTATACTCAGTCGAAATTTCTGTAATAGATTTATCTCTAATAGGGATATAAACATACTCGCCCTGAACATATTCCTGTATCATTTCAATCAATTCATCAGGCAATACATTCCTTGCATTTTTATATTTCATCTACCCCACTCCTAAAGCTTTAATTGAGTTTACTTTATTATAGCACAAAATTTAGGATATTTTTGTTTATCTTAAATTATGAGTAAAAAACAAACAAAAAACTTATTAGATTAGAATAAATTCAACACTTAATTATTAACTTGACATTTTAACTATATACCTATATAATAATAGTGAATTTTATACATAATATTGAAGTAATTCATATTTGCCCCCTTAATTAAATGGATATAATAAATCTCTCCTAAAGATTAGTTGTGAGTTCGATTCTCGCAGGGGGTGCCAATTTTTATGCCGAAAACCCTGATTAAAACTAGGTTTTCGGCTTTTTTGTTTTTATAAGTCTTTTTTATATTGCTCAAAATCTATTAGCTAGCTAATAGATTTGATTAAAAAAAATAACACATTATCTAATTCCTTGTGAGGTGTTTACCTTGCTAATAGATTTAAGAATACTAAATTTTTAGGTGTAATCAATAAAGAAATATGTGTTTTTAAACGAATGCTAATTTGTATAAGAAACTATTGCATAAAACATTGACAACAACAAAAAGTAATGATATAATCGCTTAAAACAAGATAAGAAAAGCGATGACGGAAAAGAGTAGTTTAATTGGAAACATCCAGAGAGAACAACATTTGGTGGAAGTTGTTTATGCGGAAAGTAGACGAAAACCATTCCAGAGCTGTAATGCCGAAACAAGTAAGTGTTACCGTATTCCTGCGTTAAAGGATAGGATTTGTTAGAATCTAAAGTAAAAAGTTAAGGTGGAACCGTGCTAACTGCACCCTTACGACTGTATTATTATGGTCTTAAGGGTGCTTTTCTTATGTTGTTATAAAATTTTATTAAACTAATGAAAAGAGGGTAAAAAAATGAAAGCAACAATAGTTTTAATCGCAAACAATGAAGCTGAAAATTTTGGAAGAAGACTGATGTTAGAGGCTAACAGGTATGGTGGAATGGGATTTGAGATGGCAAGATTGCCACAACATGTTTCTCTAAAACAAACATTTAATATCCCAAATTTAGAGGAAATGGAAGAATTTTTTGATAACTTCCCAAAAGGACTTAAACCATTTGAAATTGAATTTGTTGATATGGATTTATTTCCCAACAATGTGTTGGGTGGCATACCATCAGGAGTTATGAGTCTTCGTGTAAAAGAAACTCCTCAATTATTAGAGGCACAGAGAAAGTTTAATGATGAGTTATATAAAAAATTCGGTCCTTGCCCTGCAGACCACGACGATGATTATATCTTTCATATGACATTTGCCATTGGTGGAGCAGATTTTGAGTCATACCAAAAAGCTTATGATGTATTGAAAAAAATGGATTATAAGAGGAAATTTGTATTTAATAAATTGGGTTTATTCTATTATGATAATGACAATATCGTTCCCGGAACATATTTCTGTTACAAAGTCTGCGATATTTGATGAATTAATCGTAATCAATTTTACATCTTAACAAGCATTTTACTTAAAGTAAATACAAAGTCGATATAACAATAAAAGGGCCTGTCTCACTAATGAAAGTGAGGTAGCCCCAAAGCGTAATGGATAAGTGTATAAAATTCAGACACCCTCCGTAAGAAAGGTGTCTGAAACCGGAATATTGAAAGTGTTATTTTAGTTGTTATTAAGATTTACTTAATCGTGACCTTCTGCTACAACTCTGCCGTCGCAGGTGATTCTGCCGTCTACACCGTAGCCGAGCCATGCTTTTGTATAACCTTCAAGTTCAAGTGAAATTTCAGAGATAGGCTTTGTTTCATTTTTAAAGCTGTAGCTGCAAATGTTCTTATGGTTGCTACTTGCACATAAGCCTTCGTAACCTAAAGTGATTTCTAAAGTTTTGTAATCAATGTTTGTTGGAATTTTGATGTACTGATTGGTTGTACCATCTAATTCATATACCTTCTCATAACAGCGGTATACAGGGTTGTTGTTTGCATCGTATTTAACAATCTGCTTACCCGAAATTGTATAAACACCATTGTATACACGACCGTCCATACTTTTTGCTTTCAAAACTATGCCAACAGAGTCATGAGCTTTTTCAAAGAACATTAAGTTGCCGGCAGGATTTGAAACATCAACAAGATTTTCAAATTTGTCGTGCTTTTTACCGAGAGAGTTTACATCATACAAATCTTTTTTGCTTGTTGCAGGTTTGCTACCCTTGTATACTGAAAAATCACCTGTAGGTAAGAGTGTTTTGCAATCATTTTTCATATTGCCAAGATTGAAACCAACGCTTTCAAGGTATGATGATATTGTATGAGTGTCGTAATTTTCATTGATATGATTAACGATTGCTTCTACGCTTTCGTTTTCAAGCTTGTTTACTGCATTAAATCGCTCCGCTTTCATACTAAGCACAATATCTTTAAAAACATACCTACTAATGTTTTTAAAATCTTCTGTACAATTTACAGCGAAAGTATTGTTTTTGTATGCGTATTTGACATCTGTTTTACAACTTCCGTTATTATTTATAAAATCGTTATAAGAAAGAGTGTTTAATCTGAGAATGGAAAAATTATGGGATTTGTCAACGAAAGTATATCTTGAATCTTGTTCAACAACACAGTTATAAATTTTTTCGGTGAGTCCATCATTTTTAAAATTGTTATATCTAATATATTCATTGTATGACTTGCAGTGAGAGATATTTACATTGCCAAGCTCAGGTTTAAGCTCAATATAAGTTGTATCTTTGTTAATGAATACTGTAGATTCGCTGTTTACCTTTTCGATAAAGCTGTTATATTTTTCAATGAATTTCGCTGAATCATCTTTTACATTTGTAATTTTACTTTCAATTACATTCAATGTACCAAATGTTTTTGCAACAGAAGCAGCGTCAATAGCTTCCTGTGAAATTTCGTCTGTCGGTGATGATTCAGAAAGCATGTACATTGCTCTCTGCTGTTCAAGAGCATATAACAAAGCAAGACTTGACTTTGCGTAAGACTCTTTCATAATCTCCCAGAAAGGCTCAGACTTGTTAGCCGCTTCGCCGCAGAACATTGACTGCTTTTTCATATAGTTGTAATAAACATCATAAACATTGTTATAGTTTGTATCAATCAAACCTGATGTCATATAAGAGTTTACTAGCTGTAAGTTTGAGTAAAGTTCTGAGATTTGATCCTGACTGATAAGGTAAGCATTTATTTCAATAATCTTTCTCTGCTGTTGCGGTGTAAGATCCTTCCAATCACTTGTGCCTACAAATTCAAATACCTTGTCGCTGTTCATAATTCTTTCAGCAATAGCTTCGGACTTAGCAAGAGCATCAAGCGTATTTCTTAATTTGTTGTTTTTGTCAACTTCGGAAAGAACCTTGTCGAAGCCGTCAGATACTTCTTTTTTAATATCATCAAGTTTACCGTCGATTATATCAAGGCGTTCTCTAATCTTATTAATATCAGCATTGAGATCTATACCGAACATATCCTTGGCCATTGTTTTTAATATTGGTGTCAATGCAGCGCTTATACTTCCCTCAATACCTTTAGAAACGCCTGTTTCAAGTAAATCCATAAAAGAAAAAACCTTCTGTGAACTAACATCTGCCTCTTTACCCAATGTACTAGAGATTATGCTTGTGTTGGCTGCATAAGCTGATGTTGCTGTTATATTGGCCACAGAAAAAACACTCACGGTTGCTAAAGTTAATGCGATTACTCTCTTTGATAAATTTCTTTTTTTCATAATT
>JAXJSN010000055.1:0-12679 GCA_036310085.1 Ruminococcus sp. | reverse complement strand
ATATCAAGCTATCTGTTCGATTTGGATGCAACACTTTGTTGCCTTTTGAAAAAGTTTAATCAAAACTTTTAATTCGGGAAAAGTTGGATAGAAAATATCAAGCTATCTGTTCGATTTGGATGCAACACTTTGTTGCCTTTTGAAAAAGTTTAATCAAAACTTTTAATTCGGGAAAAGTTGGATAGAAAATATCAAGCTATCTGCTCGATTTGGATGCAACACTTTGTTGCCTTTTGAAAAAGTTTAATCAAAACTTTTATTCTGTTGCCTTTTGTAAAAATTTAATCAAAGCTTTTAATTCGGGAAAAGTTGGATAGATAATATCAAACTATCTGCTCGATTTGGATGCAACACTTTGTTGCCTTTTGTAAAAATTTAATCAAAGCTTTTTGTTTTCGCTCTGATTAAGCATTAGCATTATCAAAAAATTACACGGAGTAAAGTATATGGATTTTATTATGCCGCTGTTTGCCTGTATAGTAGTTTTATATGGGCTTATAAAAAAAGTACCTGTATTTGATATTTTTTTAAAAGGTGCAAGAGAAGGCATACAATTATTATATTGTATTGCACCGACAATAATCGGGCTTGTTTTTGCCGTTGACCTTTTGCGTTCAAGCGGTGCAGTTGATGCAATTTGCAACTTTATTGCCCCTGCCGCTGAGTTTTTGGGATTTCCAAAAGAAATAGTGCCTATGGCTCTTCTTCGCCCTGTTTCAGGAAGTGGCTCGACCGCCTTGCTGACCGCATTGTTTGAGGACTGCGGAACTGATGGCTTTGCAGGCAGAGTTGCATCGGTTCTTGCAGGTTCAAGCGAAACTACATTTTATGCAATTGCAATGTATTACGGTTGTATTAAGGTAAAAAAAATCCGCCACACGCTTTTTGCTGCGATAATGGCGGATTTGACTGCGGCTATTATGAGCGTTTTGGTTGTAAGAATTTTCTTTGGTTATTAGCCGTTTTTACGCTTATCAAGAAAATCCTGCAAAATAATTGTTGCGGCTACTTCGTCAACAACATTTTTACGCTTTTTGCCTCTTGTATTTGTTGTATTTAAAAAGTTGTGTGCTGTAATTGTTGTGCCTCTTTCATCCTGCATAACAGTTTGCACACCGGTAAGCTCTGTAATTTTTTCCGCAAAAGCACGGGCATTTTGGGCACTTTCACCCTCACTGCCATCCATATTCTTTGGAAGTCCCACAACAACAAGCTCTGCCTTAGTGTCTTTAACTGCTTGAGCTACTTTTTCAGGTAGCTTAAGCGGAGATTTTTCAAAAATAACCGTATAAGGGGACGCAAGAAATTCAGTTTTGTCGCAAACTGCAATTCCTGTCCTTGCCTTACCGAGATCAACTGACATAATTATCATATCAGATATACTCCAAGCTTTCTGTATCGAGTAAAGATGTTCTCATTGCAGGCTTGCACAATGGAATAGTCTTACCCTTTTTAATAAAGAGAGGTACTTCGTTTAATGCAACCTCAATATAATGAGTACCCTTTGTCATCTCGCACTTTTCAACCTTTTCACCGCTCAGCTTAACAAATGTCATATCCTCAGGCAAGTAAACATATCTGCCGTTCATATTCTGCTCATAAACAGGACAAATCATACACTCATCGCCAAGCATAAGCTGATTTTCACATTCTCTTGCAATTTTATCGTCAGGATAATCAAAAGAAAGAGGACGGAAAATTAGATCATCTTCATCGCTTGCCTTTTTGAAAAGATTATAAAGGTATGGAATCAATCTGTAACGAACCTCGATAACATCCTTAAAGTCATTAGTATTTTCAAATCTGTAACATTCCTGATCTCTTGTACCGAGTGCCGCATGATTTCTCATAAGCGGAGTAAATACACCAAGAGCAAGGAAACGCAAAACAAGGTCACGGCTTGCGTTTTCGTTAAATCCGCCAAGGTCAGCACCACAATAGAGGAATCCACACATATTTGCAGATGGAAGCATTTTTAGGTTAAGCAAAATATGTGACCACCAAGAATGGTTATCACCAAACCAAATACCGCTTGAACGGTGAGCACCTACATATGATGCACGAGAGAACATAAGTATTTTTTCTTTGCCAAATGCCTTTTCAAAATACTCACCGGCAGCCTTTGTCATATTGGCACCGTAAATATTATGAACACGATCGTGGCAAACCATTTTACCGTCAATATTATGATAAATACTTGAATAGTCCTCAGGACTGTTTGAGATGCCAAGTACTGTATCTTTAAGTGAGAAAAATCCTGAAATATCAAGGTTTTTGCCCTGCATATCCGCAACTTTAGAAAGTGCATTTTCCAAACCCTTTACAGAGTAAAAAATAGCAGGCTCGTTCATATCATTCCAGAAGCCGTCTATTCCCGCATCTGTAAGAATTTTATATTTAGCACCGAACCAATCACGAACTTCTTTTTGGAGGAAATCAGGGAAACCTACAATACCAGGCCATACGCCGCCTTCAAAATCGGCACCGTCCTCAGTTTTACAGAAATAATTGTTATCTCTGCCCTCTTCATATACATCGTAGCCATCTTCTTTTTTAACACCTGCATCAATAATTGGAATAAGATGTATCCCCTGCTGTCTTTTTTCACTTACATAGTCTGCAAAATTCGGAAACTTACTTTCATCAACTGTAAAATCCTTATATCTTTCCATATAATCAATATCAAGATAAACACAGTCAAGCGGAATATTTGCATCATCATATCCTTTAATTACACCGTCAACAGCATCTTTATCGGGATAACTCCAACGGCTCTGCTGGTAACCAAATGCCCAAAATGGCGGAATGTAGCTTTTGCCGATAGCTGAGCGAAAACGCTTTACAATTTCGATAGGCTTTGTACCATCTATTACATAAATATCAAAATCAGTACCATCAATTGTAATTACGGTTTTATTCATTTTAGTATAACCGATATCCCAGCGAATTTTTGCAGGGAAATCAATAAAAAGACCGAATGTTTTGCTTCCAGACAACATAAGGAAATTATGTGCCGCATAAAGTGAAGACTTGGTTTCTGTATGGAATGGGTCATCACTGCAAAAACTCTCATAAACCCAACCTCTTTTGTTAATGCCTCGTGGTGCTTCGCCCAAGCCATAAACAATGTCACTTTGCTCCATATCAAAAGAAAAAGTAAATTTACCGTCAACTATCGAATACTCAAAAGGAAAGCTTTCGATAGGCTCTGCATTAAAGCTTTCAACAACAGCCTCTGTGCAAATCGGATTGCCCAGAGTGTATTTTTTCATCATAATAATCGCTCCTGTCAATTAAGATTTTTGAATATGCTTTTTAATAGCGTTAAAGGTTTCGTCGCTGATAATATGCTCCATTTTACAAGCATCTGCCGCCGCAGTTTCAGCATCTACACCTATACTTTGCAAGAATTGTGACAACAAAGTATGTCGCTCATAAATTTTATTGGCAATATCCTTACCGCTGTCTGTCAGCGTAATATGACCGCTTGAGTCAACAACAATATATCCGCCTTCTTTAAGCAATCCTACAGCTCTGCTGACGCTCGGCTTTGAATATCCCATATGCTCACAGATGTCAATTGAACGCACATTTGCCTTTGTCTTAGACAAAACAAAAATGGTTTCAATATACATTTCACCCGATTCCTGAAGTTTCATTAATATAATACCTCTCGATATAAAAATATTTCGATAATTTACAAATAAATACAAATTGCATTTATTGATTTATTCTCATTTTATATAATATCACAAATATAATAAAATTTCAAGAAATAGATTACAGTCAATAATACACAATTTAATTAAATATTATGTTTTTCTACGGCACTGTAAACTTTTTCCGACCATTCCCAAATATCCTTGCAATCATTATTAATATATATTACTTTTTGCATTAAATCATCGGGAATATACTGTTCAATTTCATCTTTAACCGCATTAGGAATAATTGCAATGTACAACCAATCAGAAAGCTTAATTTCATCTTTAATTTTCATTGGCAAAACACCGTCAAAAATACGATTTGGGTGCTTAACCAATTCATTATATTTAAAATAAAACCTTATTCCCGGTGTAAAATTAATGCTTAAATCATCTTCGTTTGGAAACCTCCCCAGTTTTCTTTCCATAACAAGTCTATCGCCTGCCTGACAATTTCCCCACGATAGCATAATATACTCAAAATAATCGGCAGGGTCATTTGCCGCATTACGCTTTTCGTTCATTAACAATTCTACAGGGACTTTTCTTGCATTAAGTGCAGATAAGAGTTTTCCTGATTCAAAAATCTTTTTTGCGTTTTCAATTGATGTTGTATGACATACAAACTCAGTCACACACCCACCTCTTTTAGTGCAAGCGGTACACTCAGTAATTAGTTTTGGACAAAGTGCATTTATATATTTTTCTCTGTCTGCCACCTTACCGATAATTTCATTGAGCAAAGATTTATTATCACTTTCAAGTTCACATTCCCTATTGTACTTTTTTTCATACTCAATAAACTCAATAATATTTCATATTTCCCAATCAGTTACATTCGGATAATTTGAAAGCTTTTTATATAAAATTCCGTCCCAAACCTCAGTAAATTCAAAATCTGCAATTTTAATAATCAAATAAATCATCTCCGTAAGTGCTAAGAGTATTATAGCACCAAATTATCAAGCTTTATAAAGGCTAAATTTAAAAGTTTTGATTTAGCCTTTTTATCCTTTAAAATCCCACAAGGGCGTTGTCTGACACCCCAAAAAAGTTTAATTAAAACTATTAATTTTTTAGACTTTTTAAGAAGATTTAAACTTAACGCTAAATAAAAAAGAGACGACAAAAGCCGTCTCTAATATATATTTATTATCTGTTATCAAGAAGAGTATATTCTCTTGGCTTTGAAATACTCATATAAGCAGGACGAATAATTTTACCTGTATTTACAAGCTCTTCAAGACGGTGAGCACTCCAACCTGCAATTCTTGCAGTTGCAAACATTGGTGTATATAACTCGCAAGGAATGTTGAGCATACTGTAAAGCAAGCCGCTGTAAAAGTCAACATTTGCAGCAACGCCCTTATAGATTTTACGCTTTTCACCAATAACCATAGGAGCAAGCTTTTCAACCTTTTCGTAAAGATTAAAGTCTTCGCTATAGCCCTCAGCTTCAGCAAGCTTTTTAACTGCACCCTTAAGGATAACCTGACGAGGATCGGAAATTGTGTAAACTGCGTGACCCATACCGTAGATAAGACCTAACTTATCGAAAACTTCTTTATCAAGAATTCTTCTTAAATAAGCCGCAATTTCTTCGTCATCGTTTAAGTCCTTAACATTATTTTTAATGTCTTCAAACATATAGTAAACCTTAACATTTGCACCGCCATGCTTAGGGCCTTTAAGTGAAGCCAAAGCAGCCGCCATTGCAGAATATGTATCGGTACCTGAAGAAGTAACTACATGAGTTGTAAATGTTGAGTTATTACCGCCGCCGTGCTCCATATGGAGAATAAGAGCCATATCAAGAACCTTAGCTTCAAGCGGAGTATACTTTCTGTCAGGACGAAGCAATGACAAAATAACTTCAGCAGTAGACATTGAAGGGTCGGCACGGTGAATATAAAGGCTCTTATCACGCAAATAATGATTATATGCATGATAACCATATACAGACAACATAGGAAATACAGAGATTAACTGAATACACTGTCTTAAAACATTATCAATAGTAGTATCGTTAGGATTTGTATCATAACAAAACAAAGTAAGTACGCTTCGAGCGATTGAGTTCATCATATCATCGCTTGGAGCTTTTAATATTACATCACGAACAAAGTTCTGTGGTAATGTTCTGTACTGAACAAGAAGCTTTTTAAAGCTGTCAAGCTCGCTGACAGTTGGCATTTGACCAAATAAAAGAAGGTAAACAACCTCTTCAAAGCCAAATCTATCGTCCTCAGTAATACCTGCGACAATATCATTTACATTATATCCACGGTAAAAAAGTTCACCATCACAAGGAACAAGCTTGCCGTCTACCAATTTATTTTGATTAATTGTTGAAATATCAGTAAGACCTGTAAGAACGCCTTTACCATCAAGGTCACGCAAGCCTCTTTTAACATTATGAAGCTTATAAAGCTCAGGGTCAATCATGGAGTTATTTTGCATCTTCTGTGCAAGATTATGGATTTCAGGTGTAATATCTGAATATCCTCCGTTAATTTGTGTCATTTAAATCACTCCTAATTATAATTTGAAATTTATTATACCATACATACAAAAAAAAGAAAAGATATAATTGTTACTTTTATGTCATATTTTTCAAAAAAATTCTATTATTCTTTATGCATATATTAAAATTCACTATTCATAAAACACAAAAACTAATGCTAAATACTGTTTGAAGTGCAGAAAGAGAGGTTTTTTATGAAAGTTATTTCTATGGTATACAAGCTGTTGGAGCCATTATTTTATACAACAACAAAGATAGTATGTTTAATATCAACGATGCTAAATAGCGGAAACTTCGTTTGAGGTGCCTACTTTTGCAAGTGCTGTAGTTCATACAAATAACACATTATTAGAATAAAACTCTTATACCAAGCATTTTTATAAAAAATACATTAAAATACAATCAATTGTCAAATATATCAGTTGTATTTTTAAGGAAAACAATCTATAATTTAATTATAGTGTAGCTTAGTGTATCTGTGTGTCAAAAAAATTACACTAAAAAATAAGGCGTAAATTCGCCAAAATTTAGGAGGAAACAGAATGAAAAAATTCAAATCGTGTAAACGGCTACTCAGCTTTGTACTGAGCTTTTGTATGGCACTTAGTATGATACCTAATCTCACAGTATCAGCAAGTTCTACAAGTGCATGTTACGCTAACAGATTTACAGTCAAAATCACTCTGGGTAATCAGACAAAAACCTTTAATGCAATTGAGGGTATAAACCCAAAGAATCAAAGTGCTACTATGTATTTGGATGTAGATGAGCTTTCTGAACTTCGCATTGATTATTCACAACCCAATACATCTAACCCTGTTATTGGTAGCTTTAAAAATTTTCAAGAACCGACATTCAAAGATGAATTTTATAACAGTTATACTTATAAAACTATTACTATTACAAATCAATATAAGCAACATAATGCGGCTAATGGTTACGCAGCACTAATACTAAAGCCTTATTCTTATGGTAATTACCCTCTTTCAATTAAGTTAGGCGGTTCTATGAATAACGGTAATTTTGTTGGTGTTGATCGAGAAATTACATTAAATTTAATTGTTAAACAACAAGGCACTCCGGAATCAAGTACCACTCACACTATTTCTCCGGGAGAAAAAACTCTAACTCCTTCGCTTTATTACAAAGCTGACAGATATAATTTTTCCTGGACCAAAAAAGGAGACAACACGGTACTAAGCACTGCTTCCAGTTATAAAGTCAACGGTGTAACAGGAGAGGAATATATTTGTACTATTAAAGGCAAGGATTTAACTTCTACTATGGGTTGGTCCGGTACTACTCAGAGTTGGACTAGTACATATAAAGTTCTCGGATATGACCTAACCCCTCCAACTCCAATTAGCGGTTTGACATATAATGGAAAAGCACAAAAGCTATTCACTGATGGTAAAGTCAACGAAAATTACAATTTAGGTTATACTTATTACGGATATGATGGATTTTTCACATTGGGATATGATCAATTATGGACCTTAAAAAGTTATGTTGATGTAGGTACCTACAAGTTTACATATTATGTTCAAGAAGGTTCCTTCCCTTATTATTCTACAGTTTACAGTAAAACTATTACTTGTAGTATTGAACCTGCTCCTGTAGATATAGTTTGGCCTACATTTAAAACAATTACATTGGGCGAAAAATTGTCAACAAGCCATTTACAGGGCGGCAGTGCTAAATTTAACGGTACGGATGTTATCGGCTCATTCTCAATTTCAGGTAATACTAACTGGAGCTATGGCGGCAAAAAAACTGTAACAGTAACCTTTAATCCAGGCAGTAAAAACTTTAAATCTGCAAGTACACAGCTTTCAGTAAATGTTACATGTACTCATCCTGAATCTCAGGTACATTATGAGTATAATAATGACAGCACTCACAAAAAAATATGTGCTTGCGGTTGGTCAACAAATGTAGCTCATATAGATAATATAAAAGCTAATTGTCTTGAAGTTGCTCATTGTGATGTTTGTAACCGTGACTATGGTTCTGTTAATCCAAATAATCACATAAGCGATGATGTAACTAATAAGTTTATAGATGAAAATACTCATGGTATTTACTATAATTGCTGTGGTGCTTTAAAAGTTTCTGAGGCTCATAACATTGACAAAGTTGCTACCTGTACAGACCAAAAGCATTGTTCTGTTTGTGACAGCACCTTTGGCGAAACTAATGGCGAAAATCACACTGGCGAATTAGTATGGAGTATAGATAATAACAGACATATCAAAAAGTGGACTTGCTGTGGTGCTACTGAGGGTGTGCAGGAAATTCATACACCAAGCTTTAAAATAAACGAAGACGGCACTGAAATTTCTGCCGATTGTTCTGTTTGTGGTCATTATCTTGGCACTTGCTCAATTGGCTTTGATGACGACGGCATTGAATATGATGGTAAAAAACACACTGCATATATTGACGGTTATATTTATTGTACTTACGGCAATAATAATTTAACTCTTAGCTATTGGCAGAACGGTGAAAAGCTTAATATAAAGTATAACTCAGGTATTGCTAATGCAGGTACTTATACAATCCGCTTAAGTACAGCAGATAATTCTTACTGTATCGAAAAAGAAGTAACTATCAAAAAGCGTGAGCTTACAATTAACTCTATATTAGTTAATAGCAAACCATACGATGGCAATAATATAGTTAATGCCTATGATGTACACTTTAATAATGTAGTATATGGCGAAGAAGTTTTCTGCGGTATTGATGGTGTAACCGTTGTAAGCGGTAATACTGTAGGCAACTATGAAACAGTAACAGGTATTGAGTCTATAACTCCTTTTGTTTCTTACATTCAAAGCTATGCAGGCGACAACTATTATGTTACTGTTGACCCAACAGCTGAGTACCCTATTGCAGATGGTGGTTGTTATATTTATCAGCGTACACTTAACATAACAGCTCATAACCAGAGTATTACAAACGGAGAAGAAATTGACCAAACTGCTTATACTCTTGACAATCTTCCTGATGGTTACGAGATTAGCGGTATTAAGCTTGAAACAAACGAGTATGATAATGTAATTGATGTTAATCCTTATGATGCAGTAATTACTCTTAATGGTGAGGATGTAACAGAAAACTTTGATTATTATACATATTCAGGCATTTTAGAGGTTGTTTGTCAGAATCATAGCTTTGACTCTAACGGATTCTGCTTAACAGGTGACTGCGATGTTTATCAAACACCTGAATTTATATTAGATGAATTTGATATGAAAACTTATATCATTACAAATGCAGGTGAACTTTACTTTTATGCAAATCAAGTAAACACCTATGGTCTTAGTGATATAAATGCAATTTTAGCTAATGATATTGTTATCCCTACTACAGTAAGCCAAGGCGGTTCTATTCCTGACTGGACACCTATTAATAATCTTTATGCAGACTTTGACGGTAACGGTTATTCCATCAGCGGTCTTTATGTAGACAGCGACAACAACTATGTTGGTCTTTTTGGCAATCACGGCTACTACGAAGTCAAAAACCTTACAATTAAAGACAGTTATTTCAAGGGCAACAGCTATGTTGGTGCAATTGCCGGTTACTCTGAGGGTAACTACAAAAATTGTGCTGTAATGGACGATGTTACAGTTATAGGCACAATCTGTGTTGGTGGTATGCTTGGTGAGAATTTAGGTAGTACTACAATTACTAATTGTATGAGCCTTGCAGATGTTCAGGGTGATAAATTTACCGGTGGCCTTGTAGGAAGTAACTATACAAGTATCTATAACTGTTACACTAACGCAGATAAGCTTGTTGGCACACACAGTAACTATTATGGAGCTGAAATTACATACAGCTACTATTTAGCTGATGAAGAAACTGATGAGTTTGATGGTACAACTGCTGTAAGTTCAGATGATTTTACAAGCGGTAAGCTGGCTTATATCTTACAGGAAAAAGTTTTGGGCGAAGAAATCTATGATGAAAATTTAGACGAAATGGTTACTCTTGATCCGGCACAAGTTTGGGGTCAGAATCTTGGTGTAGATGAGTATCCTATGATTAGCAATTATAAGGTTTACTACGGCTACAAGGATTGTATGGCAACCGAGAAAATTTACGATAACTTCCCATTGTCAAACAAAATCCCTGAGCATACTCACGAATTTGCAGATATTGACCTTGACAATCGCGTAACTATCCTTGATGCAACAGCTCTTGCAAAGGCTCTTGCAGGTATTACAACACTTACAGACTGCCAGTATTCAGTTGCAGATGTAAATAATGATGGTATGGTTAATATCAACGATGTTACATACATTCAGATGATGCTTGCGGACCTTGTGTAATATTTAAGCTTTATTAAAAATTAAATAATTTAAACTAATTACCGCCCTCCGATGTAATGTTGGAGGGCGGTTTGTTAATTTTGTCAAATTATATTAAGTTTTTAATGCATAATAACAAAATAATAAAAATAAGTTGTATCTGATTTTTGTTTATGATAAAATCAAAATAAAATATATGCAATTTACTTTGCGTAAAGGGGGAATTTTTATGAAAGTTATTAAAAAATACGGCAAAAAAGCGGTAAGTTTAATTCTTGCTTCATTAATGGCAACGAGTATGTTGCCTATGTCGGCAATAACGGCAAGTGCGGCTGATAATTTAACCGTTACTATTGATACCGGTGCAGAGGTAACACTCAAGGATGCAGACGGTGACGATTATTACGACATAGGCACAGCTGACGAGCTATATGCTTTTGCGGCGGCTGTTAATAGCGGCAATACCACAATTAACGGTGAGCTTACAGACGATATTGTTGTAAATACAGGTGATGTTGCAGGTTGTAATGGTGTTAAACAAGACGGCTGGCGTGAATGGGTGCCTATTGGACTTTACGATGGCACATTTGACGGTCAAAATCATACCATTTCAGGACTTTATTGTAATAGCCAAAATTTGCATATAGGTTTGGTTGGAACATTATATGGTACTGTTAAAAATGTAGGTGTTGTTAATAATTACTTTTATAGCACGGTTGACCGCTGGGGAGTTATCGGTGGAATTGCGGGAGTTATCTATACAACAGCCACAGTAACTAACTGCTACAACACAGGTACAATTAGTGGTTATTCAAGTAACGATGAGATAGATATTGGCGGTATTGTGGGTTATAATTACGGCACAATAACTGACTGTTATAACACCGGTTCAATCAGGGGAGATGGAGATGCATTAGTTTCTGTCGGTGGAATTGAAGGAACTGATGACCGTGGCACATTAATTAACTGTTATAATATAGGTAAAGTAAGTGGTAATGGAACTAAAGAGCTATATATTGGAGGCATTGTAGGATGGAACTACGTCACTGACTTAACTAACTGTTACAATACTGGCACAGTTAGTAGTGAATCTGAAAATGCGATGTTTGGAGGCATAGCGGCTAAAGTCGATAATAGCACCATAATCAACTGCCATTATCTTTCTACCTGTGGTGGAGAAGGTAAGGGTACTTCAAAAACTGCCGAGCAGTTTGCAAGCGGCGAGGTTGCTTACCTCTTACAGGGAGAACAGACTGAACAAATCTGGGGACAGGATATTGATAACGATAATGATATTCAGTTATATCCAACATTTACAGGTGCAAAAGTATATCAGGTAATTAACTGTAATAATGAATATTGTTACAGAAATACAAATGAAAACATTGACCATAATTGGATAGATGCTAATTGTACAACACCGAAAACCTGTTCCGTTTGCAAATTAACCGATGGCGAAGCTTTGGGCCACGAATATGACAACTACTTTTGCTCAATATGTAATACATATTTGCCTGCAACAGATGAAAACGGCGACGGAGTATATGAAATTGCAAATTTTGGTCAGCTTTATTGGTTTGCAGATTTTGTAAATGCAGGAAACACTTCTGCAAATGCTGTTTTAACAGACGATATTGTTATAAATGCAGGCTATACTTTTAATTCTGACGGAACTGTTACCAAAGACGGCGAAGCAGTTACTGAGGGTTTTAGAGAATGGACACCAATAGGCAGTTCCAAATTTAATTATAACGGCACATTTGACGGACAAAACCACACAATTTCAGGACTTTACTTTAATAAAAATATAGACTATGTAGGCTTGTTTGGATATGTATATGAAGGTACAATTAAAAATGTCGGCATAATTAATAACTACATCAACGCTGGAGATTATGTTGGTGGTATTATAGGAGATAACAGAATAGGCACAGTAACCAACTGCTATAATTCGGGTATAGTTATTGGTAGTAATTGCGATTCTTCGCATATCGGTGGTGTTATAGGCAGTAACAGAAATAGCACAGTAACCAACTGCTATAATACAGGTACAGTTAGTAGTAGTAATTGCGATAAATCGCTTGTCGGTGGTGTTATAGGAGTTAGTGCTAGAGCTAGTACAGTAACCAACTGTT
>JAXJSN010000054.1:0-10780 GCA_036310085.1 Ruminococcus sp. | reverse complement strand
GTTAAAGGGCGTTGCCCTTTAAAATCCCACAAGGGTTTTCAACCCTTGACCCGATAAACTTTTGAAAAAGTTTAATCAAAACTTTTAGTTTTTGCTATGATAAAACAAAATCAAATTCAATTAACTATTAAGATACTCAATAATAGGTTCGATATATTTAATATCAGAAATATCATAGGAAGATGACATCATTTTTATTCTATATAAATCTGCTTCGGTTTTGTCTTTTTGATTGTTAAGCATTTTAACAAACATTTTCATCATAACTTTTGATGTAGCAGGCATTTTTTCGTAATTCAAACCACCCGGACAGTAGAATAACTTAACCTTTTTAAATTCCTCTTGTGTAAAAGCTGTAGCATAGAATTCATCAAGCTCAGGGTTTTCAATAGGACTTGCACCAACGCAGAACGCTACAAGCTTTTTGTTTTGCCACTTATCAATGTTTTTCTTGAACCACTTAACCTTAGTAATAGAGCCAGCCATAGCCCAACCACCAAAAACAATTGAATCGTAGCTGTCAAGATTCATATTTTTAGCTTTGCTAAATTCTACACATTCTGCATTTGCCTTTTGTGAAATCCAATCGGCATACTTCTTTGTGAAACCTGTTTGTGAGTTATAAATTACAATAGTTTTCATTTTATTATCTCCTCAGTAATTGACTTTAAATTGTCTTCAAGTTTAGTTAAAAAACAATAAGCGTTTTTTACTTGTTCCTCGGTTACACCGTCGTATAATTTGTTAAGAAATTCGTTTTCTTTTGCCGTGTATTTTGCGGCTGTTTGCATTGCTTTGTCTGTTAAGGTGACAATTCGTTTTCGTTTATCGTTTTCGTCAGGAATAAGAGCCACAAAGCCCTTTTTTTCAAGACTTGTAAGTATTTCTTTTACATTTTGCCTTGAACATCCCATTACTTTTGCAAGGTCGGTTGCGGTAGGCGGGGTATCTCTAAAAAGCTCCATACAAGCCATTAAAAAGAACTGCTTACAAGTGATTTCTTCATAAAATGCATCGCCTGCCATTTGCAACCTGTTGTTAAATGCAAAAAACAAACCAAATAAAGCGTGTTTTGCATCTATCATATTAAGTACATCTAATGAATTCATAGCAACACCTCAATACGCAATATATTGCGTAATATATAATATGACATTTTTTTATTTTTGTCAATAGCTTTTTTAATTTATAGTAAATTTATTAACTTTACAACTATTAAAAACGATCGGGGCGATTGTATTTCGTGCAGACTGCATTATATAATTTTATGACTTCTATTTTTGAGTGTAACCAATAAATCAGCACTCAAGTATAAATTATAATTTTTGTAAATAAAAAAAACAAAGCCGTGTCAAAAGTAATAAACACAGCTTCGTTTTGAAGATTAAAGTATAATATTAATTTAAAAATAGGGAAGATAAATACTTATTAGATATGAATTTACACAGGATGATGTGCAGTCGAATCTTCTGAAATTCCTGCTTCGGTGTCACGGAACAAGAGAGATACGCACCAAATAGCGGCAAGTCCGACAAGCACATAAACTACTCTACTGATAATTCCTGTCTGACCACCGCATAACCAAGCTACAAGGTCAAACTGAAAAATACCAACGCTGCCCCAGTTAATTCCTCCAATAATAAGAAGTGTCAACGCTAATTTGTCAATCATACAAAGTCCTCCTTTGATTTTTATACAAATAGCATTGACACAAATTTAATTTTTATTCATAAAATTAATTATAATTTTAAAGTAATGACTCGCTTATGCAAGGAATAAGAAAACCATAAATATAAACATAAGAATTCCAAAAGCTATTAAAATACCTCCAAAAATACGAGTAAGCTTTATTGCTTTTTGAATTTTATGTTTTGAAATCGTTCCTTCGGTAGGAAATGGAAGAAA
The DNA here is from genome assembly GCA_036310085.1 of Ruminococcus sp. GTDB lineage: Bacteria > Bacillota > Clostridia > Oscillospirales > Acutalibacteraceae > Ruminococcoides. The sequence goes on along the minus strand of JAXJSN010000054.1, from coordinate 8,875 downwards.
CAGAATAAGAATACCCAAAATAATACAACTTGCGGAAGCTACAACTGCTCCGATTGTTCCTAAAAAAGGAAACAAAAAGATGCCTACAGGAATACCAAAAACGCAGATTGTGTTTACAATTGAAAATAAACCTTCAAATCTCTGACATTTTTCGTAATATTTATTTGCATTTGCTTGACAGTTCTCGTCACAATATTGCTCAAAATAAGAAATTTCTTTTGCACAGTAGTCGCATTTTTTCATAATAAAATACCTCATTAACTAAATATAAACTATTTTATCATAAAGCAAAAGCTTTTTCAATAAGCGGTAAATAAACATTTGTTGAGATATGTCTATTATAAAGGTAAAAATAAGGTTAGTCTATAGATAACAAGCTTTTGTCTATATTTCGTGTTTCGATTACTCTTGAAAACGCAAGCCCTAAAACCATAAGTACAATAAACTCTCCAAGTGCTACAAGACCGGCTTGCAATAGAAAGCTTTCAAAATGAAAGCCGCCTTCGATAAGAAAAAATTCAATTTCAAAGCCAACAATTATTCCGTTTGCAAGTGCAGGCATTAAAGCAGAGAGTATCGGCAGTTTAAAGAACCTTACATTTCTGAGTGCATACATCAGTACTGCGGCTAAAAGACTTGCTAGTGAGCCAAAAATCATATCATAAGGGCCTAAAACGGATAATGAGCTGATATTAGCTAATACACAACCAACCGTCAGTCCGGGGATTGCCGCAGGGGTATAAACGGCAAGCATTGTCAAAACTTCAGATACTCTCAGCTGTACAGCCATAGATGCAGTTCCCGGCAAAAGTACATTTTGTAAAATGGTGAGAGTTGCGTATAATCCTGCGATTGCCGAAGCCTGTAAAAGATACTTCGTAGACTTTTTTTGTTTTTTCATTATTAAATTCCTCCGTAGTGTTTTTTTAGAGTCTGGATTTTGCGAACAGACCTGCATTATTAATGCATATAGTAATATATCATAAATTTATAAAAAATGCAATTGACTGAACAGGTAAAATACAGTAAAATAAATATATAATGTGTACTTAAAATATTATTTAATTACTTTTTAGGATGAGTTATTTGAATATTAAATATAAAAGGCGTTTTAAAAATTTGAGCGTGTCATCAATACTCATTGCAAGCTCGTTGGTTTTGTCCTCGTGTTCATATGTATATGACTTGTTTGGATTTAACGAGGAAAGCAGTTATGTTACTTATGATTCTCAGGCAGTAACAATTTCGCCTGAAGAACGCTCAGATTATGATAAAACTATAATTTTTTATGGTTACAGAAATTTGTCAAACGACAAATCACTCGACCTTTACAATTGCATAGATTCAAATATTCAAAATAAATCTCCATTTACCATAAAATGTGACGGTCTTGCAAGTGATAAGCAGATAAGTGAAGCAATTATGGCTTATAAAAATGACCATCCTGAGGTTTTTTGGATTAAGGATTATTTTGAATATTATAACGATGGTTCAAATACATTTGTTAAGATTTCGTATAATATGAGCGAGGAAAAGCTTGCAGCTGCAAAGCAAGAGTTTACCGAAAAGGTGGACGAAATTATAGCATCTGTTCCGACTGATAAAAATGAATACGAAATCGAAAAATATATCAATAATTACATTATCGAAAATTGTGTTTATGATGTTGATGCAGTTGCAAATGATAATGTAAAGGGTAACGAAAACGATGCTTATGGTGCTATTGTTGAGGGGAGTGCAGTTTGCGAAGGATATGCACGAGCATTTCAGCTTTTGTGCAATAGCGTTGGCATAGAGTGCGTAAATATTGTTGGAAATGCAGGCGAGCCACACCAATGGAATTGCGTTAAAATTGACAATGAATGGTATCAAATAGATGTTACCTGGAACGATGCAGACGAACAGGGTGAGATATCATATAACAGATATTTCAATTTAACTGATAAGAAGATTAGCAAAACTCATAAGGTTGCAAAGATTTTTAAAGAAACTACAGACGAAGAATATATAGACCCTGAAATAAATTGCAATGTTTTTGTCCCTGAATGTACAGCTACCAAATACAGCTATGTTAATCAGGAATATGTAACTCTGCACGATATAGATGATGCAGAAAATCTAATCCAACAGCTTGCAGACAAAGCTAAAAAGAAAGCTGATTATCTTAATGTTATTTTTGATGATGAGCTGGATTTTGATGATGTTACCGATGCTATTTTGCATGAGGGATATCTTTACGATTGGTTTGACAGGGCAAACAACATTAATAATAATTCTCCGCAAATTAATTGCAAAAAGGGGATTTATATATGGGAAACCTTGGAATATATTACAATTATTATAGATTATAATTAAAAGGAATGATAAAATGAAATACGATGTAAAGCAGTTTGAGCTATTATCAAACGAAGAAATTGCAGAGGGCATTTTTGATATGCGTGTTAAAAACGAGGAGCTTGCTGAGCTTGCACAATGCGGTCAGTTTGCTCATGTTTATGTGCCTTCAAAAACCTTACGCAGACCTATTTCTATTTGTGATAGTGAAAATGGTGTGTTAAGACTTGTTTATCAGGTTAAGGGCGAGGGAACACAGATTATGTCACAGATGAAAAAAGGCGATATGGTTGATATTCTTGCTCCTTTAGGTAATGGCTTTAAAATAGAAGAGGGAAAAAGATATTGCCTTATTGGTGGCGGTATAGGTGTTCCGCCTATGCTTTATACTGCTAAGCAGACTAATAATCCGCTTGTAATCACAGGTTTCCGTAATAAAGACCTTGTTATTTTGCAGGATGATTTTACAAATTGCGGTGCCGAGCTTGTACTTACAACAGATGACGGCAGTGCAGGCGTTCACGGCTTTGTTACTGATGTACTTAAAGAGAAAATCAACGAGGTAGACGAAGTTTGTGCTTGTGGCCCTACTCCTATGCTCAAGGCAATTGCTCAGGTTTGTATCGAAGCAGGTAAGCCTTGTCAGATTTCACTTGAAGAAAGAATGGCTTGCGGTGTAGGTGCGTGTCTTGTTTGTGCGGTAAAGGTTCGCAAGAACGGCGAAGAAATTATGCAACATGTTTGCAAAAACGGTCCGGTATTTAATGCAGAGGAGGTTGTATTTTAATGGCTGATTTATCTGTAAAAATCGCAGGTGTTGAATTTAATAATCCAATTATTGCCGCTTCGGGTACTTTTGGATTTGGCAGAGAGTACGGAGAGTTTTATCCTCTTGAAAAGCTTGGTGGTATTTCCTGTAAGGGTATTACTTTAAAAAGGCGTGACGGCAACCCTCCGCCAAGAATTGCAGAAACTCCGTCAGGTATTCTTAACGCAGTAGGCTTACAGAATCCTGGTGTTGATGCGTTTATTAATGAGGATTTGCCTTGGCTTAAAAAACAGAATACAGTTATCATAGCAAATATTGCAGGCAATACTCCTGAGGAGTACTGCGAAATGGCTGAAAAGCTCAGTGACTCAGATGTTGATATGGTAGAAATGAATATCTCTTGCCCAAATGTAAAGAGTGGTGGTGTTCAATTTGGTACAAGCTGTGAGTCTGTAGGGGCAATTACTGCTGCTGTCAGAAAGCATTGCAAAAAGCCTCTTATTGTAAAGCTTAGTCCAAATGTAACTGATATTGCTTCAATTGCAAAGTCTGCTGAGTTCAATGGTGCTGATGCAATTTCAATGATTAACACACTTACAGGTATGAGAATTGACATTAATACTCGTCGTCCTATTATTCGCAATAATACAGGTGGTATGAGTGGTCCTGCGGTGTTCCCTGTTGCTGTCAGAATGGTTTGGCAGGTTGCAGGTGCGGTTAATATTCCTATTATCGGTATGGGTGGTATTTCAACTTGGCAGGATGCCGTAGAAATGTTAATTGCAGGTGCATCTGCATTACAGATTGGCACCGTGCTGTTTTCTGATCCATATGCTCCTGTTAAAATCAATGAGGGTCTTAATGAGTTTCTTGATAAGAATGGAATTAAAAGTGTTACCGAGCTTACCGGTACAATAAAACCTTGGTAAAAAATAATTAATATATTAAAATCCATAATAAGTCTTGAGTGTAGGCTTATTATGGATTTTGTTTTATGGGCTAAAATATTGGGTGTTCTAAATAAAATATCTAACTAATATTTGACAATATTATACAAAGAATAACAGAAAATACCCCCTTTGTATTGAATTTATATAATAACTATGATATAATAATTTAAATATTGTGTAAATAGAGGTGAGCTAATTATGAGTAATTCGGAGAATAATAAAGAAACCAAGGCTTATATGGATTATCTTGAAAATTTTTCTGATGATGAGGTAGCTCGAAATATAGCTTATGAAAAAAGAAATAATAGGAATAATCGAAACAGAAAAGGTCTGAAATGGACTATTATCAGATTATTCGACAGCAAGACAACAGGCTATGTGTTGATTGGAGTATTATTAGCTGTTGCAATCGCTATTTTTATAGGTATTGCAGGTTGCAATAAAACTCCCGAAAAGCCTGAGCCTGTGCAAACAACAACTGTTGCGGCAACCGAACCTGTTTCGCATAAAATCGGCGGAGTTCCCGTTATTGTGCAAGATGACTTAAAGGCGGCTTGCGAAACTTATGCTTGCACAATGCTTTTACAGCATTTTGATTTTGATATAGATGAATATCAATTTGTTGAAAATTATCTTGTTACCAAGCCTGTATCTTATGGTGCAGATGGTAATATGTACGGCCCTGATATGGATTCTGCTTATGCTGGTGATATTTACACAGGTTACGGTGTAAATGCCAAAGGAATGGCTAAGTTTATGAATAACTATATAAGCACAACAGGCTCACCGTTAAAGGCTCAGCCACTTTCAGGTATACCGCTTGAAACCCTTTGCAAGGACTATATTCTTAAAGATATACCGGTTATGGTTTGGGCAACTACATATATGAATGAACCGTATGTTAAGGCGACTTGGATTGTTGATTATGTAGATAATGATACCGAAACTCAAATAGGTGACTCCGTAAGCTGGCAAATGGGTGAGCATTGTATGGTACTTATTGGATTCGACAAAAATAATTATTACTTCTGCGATTCTGTTGCAGGCAAAGTTGCCGCTTACGACAAAGCAACAGCAGAGGAAAGATATTCTCAGCTTGGTATGCAGGCAATTGTTGTAAAATAAATAATAGATAAAATTTATATGCATCTTTAAAGGAGATACTTCGGAAAGAAGTGTCTCCTTTTTGTATGTAAAGAAAATGACACTTTCAAAATTTGAAAGTGTCATAGTAGGGGGATATACCTATTAAAAAATAGGTGTATTGATAAAGTTATTTGTTGTTGATTGCATCTACTATTCTGTCTGTTTGAATTCGGTTGTTAGTATCAACCAATCTATCAGAAATGATTTGTCTAATTTGAGTTTCAGCTTGTTCTGCCTTTGATTTTTCAAAAATTAAGAAAGAAATATATTTCATGCTTCCTGAGGTTGTCCTTATAATAAGAATGGTTTCAAAAGCAGTTATGGCTTTATTTACACCTATCACCATAAGAATTAACGCACTTATAAAATTATCGGAAATCATACATAAACCAATAATAGCGATAATTACTCCGAAAAGTAATGAGCCAAAGCGAAGTTTGAAATTTGATTCAACAGAGGATAATTGTGAAACTGGTATTGAATCCTTTTTGGCACCTAAAGGAATCAAGCTTAAAATTGTGTTTGGCTTTTTCAAATTAACAAAATTTTGTTCCTGACGAATTTCCCCCTTAAGATAAAAAGTGAGTAAAGATGTCATATACTGTATAGGTTGCATATAAACCCCTCCAAAATATATTTATCGATTAATATCGACAAATATATTATATCTGTATTACAGATAAAAGTCAATATCTTTATTACAGATATTGCATAATAATTATGAGGTGATTATTATGCGATTTAAGAATCTAAGAGAAATTCGAGAAGACAGAGATATAAGACAAAAGGAGATTGCAAAATATTTAAATGTTTCACAAAACACATATTCACAATACGAAACAGGAGTTATTTCATTAACAGCTGAAATTTTAATAAAATTAGCAGACTATTATAATGTGAGTGTCGATTACCTACTTGATAGAACAAATAATATTAATATGAATAAATAGATGCTTACAATAAGGTAAAGATATCTTAATGTAATTCCTTCTGTTTTTAAGTGGAAATAACTTTGTGGCACCTTCCTTACGGATGGTGCCACAAAGTCAACTGTTTTATTAAGGTGCATATTTTTACTTTATATAAAATTGCTCGAAAAGGCTCCTTTATTAAAGGAGCTGTCAGCGAAGCTGACTGAGGATTGAAAAAAATAGAAGAATGTTAGAGAGAAAAATCAAAAGTAAATATTATTGATTACCATAGATAGTAAAATATAACTTTGCTACTATCCTTGCAATCCTCCGACACGGCAAGCCGTGCCACCTTCTTTGGTAAAGGAGGCTTTTTTATTTCGTGTATAAATCATCATTTGCAGGGTTATTTAACAGTTTGCCATTTTTGAAAATCGTGAGCCGTGGCACGGACAGTTACATAGGTGTTTAGCTTAATTCATTTTAACGCACAACTAATTTGTTACCCGTAAATTTACAAATTTTCTAAATCGGCATAGGTCATATCATTTTGCAAATTATCTCTTGCCAAGTCGGTATCTATCGCAGAATATACCGATGATATAGGCTCTTCATGTTTGTATGGAGTAGTATGAAAAACTTTTTGTGTGGGCGACATTGTTCCTGATATTATTGGATTTACTTTAGCGTTTCCGTGTTTTGCCTTTCCGCTGATTTCCGGAACAGGTGGAACATCGTTGCGTGGTTGTGTGTGTTCGTGATATTCTTTTCATACCTTTTTTTGCCATTGTGATCACCTCGATTTTATTGTTTGAAATATTACTAAAATTATACTTTAATATATGTATGTAATACATAAAGATGTGATAATACACAAATATGTGTTGGCAAAACTCTTTATATGTGTTAAAATATACTTAATGGGATTGAGTGGACAAAAACGATTTAACTCTCGTTTTATAAAACAAAGATTGTTTAATTAATCACAAATAATCACATTTAAAATAAGAAATTTGTAAAAAAAGGGGTTTTGAAATTGGAAACAGAAGCAATTGTAAAAACAAGCTATAAAACTAATCAAACACGAATTACTACCACGGTAGCGTTTTTAATCGGAGTAAAAGAGGAGATGTTTGCAGTATACAACGAATCTCCCGAGCTTATTCAAAATTTAAAAGGAAATAGCGATGCGATAATTATGCGATGCCTATGCAATATTCGCTCAAATCTTATGCTTAATTATGTATCTGTCGAAAGAAGTATTGTGTATGATTTAAAGAATCTTGACAGACTTGAATATTTTAAAGATGATGTAAAAACACTGCAAAATTATGGAATAAGTATTGTAAAAGTAAATTATAAAGTTAATAGTTATCTTGCAGATATAAATATGCTCATTGCTAACAGAATGGAAAAACTAAGGGAGCTTTTTCCGGAATGGATTAACTGGACATACATTAAAGAATTATTTATAATGCCTAAAGGCAACAAAGAAAAAAATATTAAAGAGGAGTCTTGCAAATACAGTGCTAACAGAGATTTGTATCCATATAAAAGATATATTTATTGGCGACCAACAGAGTCGGGTAATATACTTATAAGTGATTCAAAATTTTTAAAGGTTTTATATTCACAGCATAATGACTACTTTGAAGATAAAACAAAGGTATTGGATGCAAGCGAAGAAGTAAAAACAAGTATATATGATTTTATAGACCGAAATGAAGCTGTAGTTATTGTAGTTGATTGCGAAAATTCAGATGCGTTTAAGCTTGCATCTGCACTCAAACAGCTTAACGAAGATGAAATAAGCAAAATCAGTAAAATAGTTTTATATGATGATGTTCATACAACTAAAGCGTGGAGATTTATAGATAAAATAACTACCATACCTGTAGAACACAAGTTGATTAAAAGAATCAAAGAAGATAAATCGCTTGTAGATATGAAAATATGTGCAGATGTATCTGCTTTTTATTACAGACATAATATAAGTGCTTTTATTTTATTATCAAGTGATTCTGATTTTTGGGGACTTATTTCATCTTTACCGGATGCAGATTTTCTTGTTATGATTGAAAATTTAAAATGCGGTCAGGATATTAAAAATGCTTTGATAGAAAACGGTACATATTATTGTTCGCTTGATGATTTCTATTCAGGAAATATCAAGAACTTTAAAAACTCTATGTTAATGGTAGAACTTGAGGAGCGAATTAAAGATATATGCAATATTGATACAAAACAGCTTCTTGATGATATATATACCTCTCTCAGACTTGATGCTGAGCATAGCGAAAAGAAATATTTTTACGATAAATACATCAAAGGCTTAAAGTTGCATATAGATGCAGACGGAATTATGACTATAAAAATACCGATGTAAACTATGCCGATATAAATAAAAAAGCTCCGGTTCAATCTTTTAAAATGTTGAACCGGAGTTTTTGCGAGTACCTCGCCCGTATTTCGAGCAGACAGCACCATAATATATATAAAACTTCTCTGCCCGAGTGTAGCCGAGCAGATTTTTAAAGCTTGCGTATCGAGTACCTCGCCCGTATTTCGAGCAGACAGCACCATAATATATAAAACTTCTCTGCCCGAGCGTAGCCGAGCAGATTTTTAAAGCTTGCGTATCGAGTACCTCGCTTGTGTTTCGAGCAGACAGCACAATAGTGTATAAAACTTTTTGCCCGAGCATAGGTGAGGAGTTTATTTTTAATTAAACTATTTTTTTACGATTACAATAGGTTGATAAAATC
>JAXJSN010000053.1:0-20393 GCA_036310085.1 Ruminococcus sp. | reverse complement strand
TTTGGATCAATACGGGTTATTCCGTTGCCGAGAGATACCATACTAAGGTTAGTGCAATTTTGAAATACACCATCTCTCAGTATTTGGGTTCCGTCAGGGATAATTACCTTTTCAAGACTTGTACAATATTCAAAAGCACCTTTTTCTATATCAACAATATCGGCATTAAATTGAAGATTATTAAGCTTTGTGCAATTTGAAAAAGCAAATTGACCTATGGTTTTAATCTTATGATTAATTATTACGGTTTCAATATTTTTATTACCTTTAAATACATTTGCTCCTATATTGAAAACAGAGGCATTAAAAGCTACTTCTTTAAGATTAAGACAAGCAAAAAAAGCTTCATTGTCTATGGTTTGGACTACATCGTTTACAGCTAACGCTTCAAGCCTTGAACAGCCTGAAAATGCATATTTGCCTAACTTATAAATCTTATTATTAATTGATAGGGTTTTAAAATTTGAACAGCCAAAAAATGCATAGTCGCCTATATTTAAGATTGGTTCGTTAAATTCAATACTTGTTATGCCTGTGCAACCTTCAAAAGCAGAATTACCGATTCGCACCATTCTGTGTTTAAACGGTAAGCTTTTAAGACTTGTACAATTAGTAAAAGCGTTATCGTCTATTACGGTTACGCTTTTGTCAAGAGAAATGTCTTTAAGATTGGTACAGCCTTCAAAAAGCGACTTACTTATTGTTGTTACTTTTTTAGGAACAGTAAAGCTTGTTATACCTGTACAGCGTGAAAATACACCTGAACCAAGACTTTCAATACTGTCAGGTAATGAAAATTCAGTTATGCCTGAACAGCCCTCAAAAGCAGAGGTACCTAAGTGAATAACACTTGACGGTATATTAATACTTGTAAGCTTTGTGCAGTTTTTAAAAGCACCGCCTGCTATGTTTTCTATAAAGTCATCTACTTCATAGCTACCGCTTACATCGGTTTTTACTTTAATAAGATAAGTACCTAAACGCAGACACTCGTTATCCCAATTGTGGCTGTTTTTATAAAAAGCGGTATCGTTAAAAGCACCTACATCTATGTCCATATCGTTGTTAGGAATATAAATATCTGAAAGGCGTACACATCCGGCAAAAACACTTTTGTGAATAGACTTAATACCGTTTCCAAACTGTATGCTTTTAAGATTTGTACAATTATTAAATGCATACATTCTTATATCAGTAATGGTGTCGGGAATTGTTACATCGGTAATGGTAGAATTGTTTTTAAATGCCTCATAACCTATACTTGTAATCAAAAGCTTGCCTATATTAGCAGGTATTGTAATTTTTGATGAAGTACCCTTGTAGCTTGTAATTTGAGCTGTTTCGTCATTAAGCATAATATAAGAGAAATCGGAGGTTTCGATGCTATTTTTATCTGTTGCATAAAAATCAAAGCCATGCTTTTGTGCATATGCTTCGGCAGTTGAGCCTGATTTACCTATAATTGACAGGTTGGTGCATCCATCAAAAGCCGTGTCGCTTATAGATGTAACGCTTTCGGGTATTAAAATGCTTTTAAGACCTGTACAGCCTGCAAAAGTGCCATCCTCAATTACGGTAACATTTCCGGGTATTTGAAAATTGGTCAGACTTCTGCAATTTTCAAAAGCATAACTGCCTATATTTTTTGTGTAAGAGTTAAACACGATTTGCTTTAGATTAACACAACCCGAAAACGCACCTGTTTTGATGGTATCAGGTGATACATAATCAGATAGAAATACATTTTCAAGGTTTATACAATCTTTAAAAGCGTAGTCGTAAATTATATTGGTAGAGCTGGGGATAGAAATTGTTTGAAGTGAAGTACAATCAGCAAAAGCGTATTTTCCGATTGTTTCCATTTCATAATAGCTGTTAAAGGTAACTTTTGTAAGATTTGAACAGCCGTTAAAGGCATAGTTTTTGATTCTGAATAAGGTACTGGGAAACATAACATAAACTATATCATTACGATTTTGAAAAGCTGCATGACCGATACTTGCAACTGTTCCGTTATAATTTGCGGGAATGATTAATTCAGGCGAAGTGCCGTTGTAATCCGTAACCTCCCAACAGTACCATTTTTTGGCTTCACGAAATGTCTCAACATAGGTGTATTCTATACCATTGTCATCGCTGATTACATCTGAAACATTATATCCTACGGCTGAGGTATTATCCGACAGTTGCGCACCACTTACCGAAAAGGGAAGAGCAATAGCAGAAGTAGCCATAATAACACTTAGTGTAATAGCCAAAGCTTTTTTTAGTTTGAGTTTTGTGTTTTTCATAAATTTATTCACTCCTTTTGTAAATGTGCAAAATCATACACTGCTTTATGTGTATTATATAACATAATTGTATAAAATACAATAGTTTTATATATAAAAATATATAAATAATATTTAATAAAAATAAACATCCACCCCGAATTTAAACGAGGTGGATGTTGCATTATGTCTTTAATCTGTTATTGCTTACACCAAACACATTAAAAAAGCACTCATTTTTTTACAACAGTTATTCTGTTAGTCTTTGTGTTGTATGTAAATTCGTATGTGCCTGTTGCTTGAGCAGTAAAGTTTATGTAGCCCCAATTGTTGCCGCAAAGAGCATTTTCAATTGTTGCATCGTAGCTTGCGTGTCTGCCGTAAGAAATACCTGTTGCATCATCTGTCACAACAAATTTATAACTGCCTGCAGGAAGTACAACAGTATTTTTTATAATGTTTTCATTGTCAGTTTTTGTAAGTACGGCATTAACAGAGCCTCTTAGTTTGTAGGTAGAAAAGCTTTCTGCGTAAGAATTGTCGCAAGTAACTGAGAGATAATTATTCTTGCTGTTAAATGTAAATGTGTATCTGCCGCCTGTTGTTTCAAGTGTGCAGTAACCCCAGTTGTTACCAAAACCGCAGTTAGCGATATTGTCGGTATAGGTTGAAGCTCTGCCGTAGGACTTGTTGTTTACAAGGTCGTCTACAACAAACTTGTAAGTACCTGCCGGTAAATCAACTACACCTCTATATACTCCAGCAAGCTTTGTTTCTTCAAGCTTTAAGGTTATAGTTCCTCTTAGCTTGTAGCCTGTAGCATCAAAATATACTGTGTTTCCGTCAAATGTCGGATAGTCGTCTGTACCTACATTTTGTTTCCAAATTGCATTTTCTGTTCCTGCGTTTTCGCCGTTAAGTAAATATGCAACCTCGCCTGAGCTGAATTGAGTCTTAGTTTTTGCTGTGGTTATACCGATTGTATCAGCAGTTGTGCTGCCCATTGTTGCGTTGCCTATACCATATTGTATAGTGCCGCTTCCGTCCTTTGCACAGCCTGTAAGATAGTAAGAATTTGAAATTTTACCATTATAAGTAGGTTCATATGAATGATTAAGATTATATCCGCAAATAGCACCGATATGTGAATCTTTTCCGCTAACAGAGCCTATATTATAGCAATTGTTAATCTTGCCCATATTGCTTCCGCAAATACCGCCGCCTGAGGTGTCGTTTGCAATGATAGTACCTTTATTATAACAGTTTGAAATTGTTGAAGGACTCATTCCGACTATACCGCCGATACCGCAACCATAAGTTCCTGTTGTATTTTCACTTTTTGTTATTGTACCTTCGTTAAAACATTCAGAAATAGTAACAGTTGGAGCAGCACAACCGAAAATACCGCCAACTGCTTGTGTTCCTGTAACATCTCCTATATTATTACAAGAGCTTATTTTTAGAATACTGTTATTTGAATAGTATTCATAGTCATTAGAATTACCACAAATACCGCCTATATTGTATTCACCATATATAGTTGCTTTGTTTACACAGTTATCAATAGTTCCGTTTACTGCATTACCACTGATACCGCCAACATTACCTGTACCATGTATTTCGTATGTTTTGGTACAATTCTCTATGGTACCATCAAAATTATAACCGCAAATACCGCCTATAAAAATAGAGCCGCCAACTGATCCTGAGTGTTCGCAATTGCTGATAGTTGCGTGTTTATTGTAACCGCAAATACCGCCTACATTTTCTGTGCCGCCGACTGAGCCTGTGTATTTAATATTAGTAATTGTTGAAGGGTCAGTTGAATATCCGTAAGGCGGTACATCGTTATAGCCGCAAACACCGCCAATATTTCTATTACCATAAACACCTACTGAAATAGTACAATCTGAAACATTAGCTGTACCGTAGCCGTATACACCGCCTACATAGTCGTTGCCTTCTACTCCGCCGCTGATGGTACAGTTTGTTATAGTTCCGCCGTCGGCATATGCACAAACACCGCCAACATATGAATTATTGGTAGCCTTAACTGCAACGAGTAAATTAAGATTTTTTATTGTGCCGTTACGAAGTGTATCTATTAATCCAGATTCTGAATCAATATATAATGTATTACCGTTGCCGTCGATTATACCTGAAAATTCTTTTATAGGTGTCCAATCAAGCTTTGTTTCGTTGTAACCCATTTCGTTATATGAAGATATTACATTGCTTATATTGTTTGCCAATACATAGTTACCTGCTGAGCTTGATGTAGATGAAATATACAATAAGTTACCTATATTTTCAATTACACTATATCCGTTGTGTGTTTCCAATAACTTGCTGTAATGAGTTCTGCTTACAGGTTTAGGTGGCTGAGGAGCCTGACAAATCTTGCACAAACCATTTGAGTCAAAATTGTGATCTAATATAGGTATGTTGTATGGGTCATACATTTGGTCGGTAGAAGTATTGGAATACACAATTTCTAATGGTGCGTTTGGATAGTGAGCTTTACAGGAATAATACTTATATACAGCACATCCTGAAAATTCAGGATAATCGGCTAAATCGGGATACTCATAACTGCAATACTGACGGAAAATATTATTGCTATAACCTGATGAATGTGGATTTAAACAGAAAGCTACTTCGCCTGATTTAAACTGTTCTTCCGTCATTTCAGCAGAGCCGTATGTATTGATTGCAGTGCTTCCCAATGTATTACAACCCAAAGCATTTTGAGTTGTATTGTTGCCATCTTTTGTACAGTCGGGAAGATAGAAACAATTGTAAGGTTCCCAATTATTCATACCACCGCAGATAGCACCTACATTACTGCTTTCGCCTTTTACTGTGCCTATATTATAGCAGGATTCGGCATAACCTGAACCGCAGATACCGCCAACATAAGCGCCGTTTCCGTGTACGGAGCCTTTGTTATAACAAAAAGAAATTTTAAATTCATCATAAGGCAGTTGTCCGCAAATACCACCTACATATGAACCGGTTGCACTTATATCTCCGCTGTTATAAGAGCAGGAAACAGTACCGTTAGGACAAATACCGCCGATATAGTTATTACCTTTTACTGTTCCTGCATTGTAGCAGTAGTTTATTTCGCTGTATTCAGAACCGCTTATGCCGCCAACATAGTCATTACCGCAAATATAGCTGTTTTCAATTCCGATAAAGCTAATCGGAGATTTGCTATAAGGATAACTGTAGTAATCGTATGCAACACAGCCGAATAATCCCTGATTGTCAGCAGTCGGATTATCTATATATATACCGCTGATTGTGTAAATATCTAAATAAGCGTAACTGCCGTAGTCATTTAAATTTCCGCCGACAAACGAGCCAGTATACGGATAATCCGAATTACCAATTGGTGTCCATTCACGAAAACCCTCGGTAACAATTTCTCCGTTATATGTAACCGTGCCGTCGGAGTTGAATGTATAACCCGGGTTTAAATCAATATTAGCTGTTAATTCGGCATCAATAGATTGTCCGTAATCTAAAGATGTTGTATTAACATAATTTGCAAACCAATATAAATGACCTGCATTTTCAATCTGATATTTGTTGTCAGATTGCGATGGTTTTTCGTAGCCGCCACAATCATCAACAGTACAAAAGCCGTTGCTGTCAGTACTGTTGCCGCAGGTGTCGCAAGTGTCATTTTGAGCCGCCATTGTTGTTACAGACGATAGTGGCATCATTGATGCTGCTGTTAAAGCTGATAAAAACAGACTGAAAAACTTTTTTGTTTTCTTTCCTAACATATTTATTCCTCCTTAATTAAAAACAAAGTTTTCTTACTGCTAAAAAACAAATCTCCTTTCGTTTAGTTTTTTATGACCTCACTTTGCGATATTAAATCGCTAAATATAACTAAATATTACTCTTTTTTGTTTTAATTGTCAATAATTATCGCAAATGTTTTGTAATATTGTTTATGTTGTGGAGAGGATTAATTTAATAAGTTTTTATCTGCACAAATTATGGGGGTGGAGACTCAACAAAAAGGGTTGCCGTATTATTACGACAACCCTCTTAATGTTATAAGTATTTAATTATTATTCAGTGACAAATTCTATGTTGTTTTCTTTTGCGTATTTTTCGGCGGCAGAATTCTTTTTACCGTAAATGGTAAGCTCGTTGTTTTCAGGCTCTATATCAGAATCTTCTTCATCGTCATAATCATAATCGGAAAAATTTTCAAGCCCACAGTCTTCAAGGTTTCTAACTGACTTTGGAATATAAATCTTTTTAAGTTCGGCACAATTTGAAAATGCAGATTCTTCAATAGCGGTAACGCCTTCTTTTATCTCAATTTCATCTACATCATCGCAGAATGAAAATGCATCAGACTCTATAATATTTACACAACCCGGAACAATAATTTTAATGTATTGATTTCCTTTTGTACTTTTATCATTAACAGAAAAATTTGCTATTCGTGCAACAGGATAATTATTGATTTTCTCAGGAATTTTAATTGTCATATTTTTGGCATCATAATTAGCCGGGTATTCCGATTGGTTAAAATCGGTAATTATTACACATTTCAGACAATCGGAAAATATGTAGTAACAGTAGGTTTCTTTATTGTAGAAACCCAGCTTTTCATTAAATTCATCGCCATTTGCCAATGCAATATAATCGCTCTGTTCTGCATATGAAACAGAATCCTCGCTGTCATAGTTGTCATTAGATTCATTATATGTGTTTTCAATGCGGTTAAATTCATCAATAAATTCATCGGTTGCATTGCCAAAATCATCAACAATAAGTGAAAAAGCTTTTGAACCGGCATTGTTTAAGGCGTTGGTTGTATATCTTATCAGGCTGAAAACGGCAAAGGTAATAAGTCCAATAACTAAAAGAATAATACCAACTACAATGCAAACCGCAATTACACCTGTTTTGTTAAGACCCGGATTTTTGTTGACAGGCTGTTGCGGTGTAACGGTTTGGGAGTTTGCAACAGGCATACTGTTTCCGCATTTTGGGCAGAACTTGCCGTTTGACTCGGTATTGCAATTAGGACATTTCATATAAGCTACCTCCTTAATATAACTAAATATTACAGTGTTTTGGTTTATTCAGCGACAAATTTTATGTTGTGTTTTTTTGCATATTTTTCAGCGGCAGAATTTTTTTCGCCGTAAATAGTCAGGCTTTCGCCTGCAAACTTAAGTTCATTATCCTCAGTACGCATATAACCCAATCCGCTGTTTTCAAGGTTTGTAAGTGATTTAGGAATATAAACCTTTTTAAGCTCAGGGCAACTTAAAAATATATTGTTGCCAATATCGGTAACACCATCTTTTAACTGAATTTCATCAATATCATCGCACATAGCAAATGCGTATGAATTTATTGTTTTTACACAGCCGGGGATAATAATTTTAATGTATTGCTCACCTTTATCTGTAAAATCATAAGCGGGTAGCCCCAATAATTCGGTAACGGGTAAACCGTTAATTTTTTCAGGAACTTCAATAGTCATTTCCTCATCAGTATAAACAAAATTTTCATCAAGTGAATAAAAACCAAGAACCATTACACTTTGATTATCATCATTAGGCACATAATAACAAAATGTTTCTTTGTTATAAAATCCTGTATCCTCGTCAAATTCATCGCCATTTGTAAGGCTGACAAGCTCATCACTAATTGAGTCATCTGCATTTGAATTTTCATTTATATAATCAGAAATAATATCAAAATAAAAGTCATCAGAGTTTTTTGATGCATTGTGCAGAATATTGAAAGCAACAAGTCCCATACTGACGATTATAGTTATCAGGACTATAATTATAATGCAAGCAATGGTCGTGATTGGTTTGCTAAGCCTTGCTTTTTTATCGGTAGTTTTTTGAGAATCATAATCATAATTACTTGTAGTATCGGGCGTGTATCGCTCAATATATTCAGATGATTTTTCAGGTTTTTTCTGATATGGTGAATCTACAGTTGTGCCGCAATTAATACAAAATTTGCCGTTTACTTCTTCTCCGCAATTTGGGCAAGTAGGAAACAAAGGAGTTGAAGTAACTTTTTCGGGTGTAGTTTCAGACATACGGCTACCGCAATGTATGCAGTATTTGCCGTTAGATTCAGCGTTGCAATTAGGACATTTCATATAAAATCCCTCCTATCTAAATATTACTATCTTTTATTTTTATTGTCAACAATTGTTATTTTATAAAAACAAAATAAGAGGATTGCCATAATTACGACAACCCTCTTAGTGTTATAATTATTTAATTGCTGGATGATGCATCAACAAATTTTATTTCGTGTTCTTTTGCATATTTTTCAGCGTCAGATTTTTTTATGCCGTAAATGGTAAGCTCGTGACCAATAAAGCCCAAATCCTCTTCATCATCGTTATATGTATAGCCTAATCCGCAGTCGTCAAGCTCAATAGTTGATTCAGGAATATGAACCTTTTTAAGGTCAAGACAACCTAAAAATGCGTTTTCATTAATATAAAGAACGCCTTCGTTAAGCTGAATTTCATCAATAGCATCACAGAATGAAAATGCATACATATCAATAGTTTCTACAGAACCGGGAATAACAATCTTAATGTATTGATCCTCTTTTTCTGTTAAATCATAAACACCAAGGCTTGATATTTTAGTAACAGGCAAATTGTTGATTTGTTCAGGTATTTTAATTGTCATTTGCTTATCGGTATAAACAAAATCATCGTCAAGCTGATTGAAACCAACAACAGTTACACTTCTTCTGTTATCATTAGGTACATAATAACAGAATGTTTCTTCGTTATAAAATCCTGTATACTCGTCAAATTCATCACCATTAGTAAGGTCTGCATATTTGCTATCATCTATATCAAATAAACCTGAACCGTCATCGGCAACATCTTCATTTTCATCAATGT
This sequence comes from Ruminococcus sp., assembly GCA_036310085.1. Classification (GTDB taxonomy): domain Bacteria; phylum Bacillota; class Clostridia; order Oscillospirales; family Acutalibacteraceae; genus Ruminococcoides. The sequence goes on along the minus strand of JAXJSN010000053.1, from coordinate 11,195 downwards.
TAAATTTTCCGAAAACACCGGAGCTTGCATTATTTACTACATCAGAAGCACTTTTGAAAAAACTGCAAGCCGCAATGCCCAAAACACAGGTAAGAATTACAATAAGTACAATAATAACACAAATTACAATTACACCTGTTTTGTTAAGTCCTGATTTTTTGCCCTTTGGGTTTTGTGCTGAATTATTTGTAAATTTCTGTGTTGCAGGCTTGTTAAAATTGCCTGAGCGATTAGTATTATCAGGGCGATTAGGCTGATTTGGGTAATTTGAGTTGTTTTGATGATTAGGATTATTGTAGTTATTAAATTGACCTGAACGATTAGGGCGATTGTAATTGTTAGGATTATTTGAACTGAATTGGTTGTTATATCTGTCAAACGCCTGAGCATATTTGTCGTTTTCGTTCTGAGGTTGATTACCAAAATTGTTTGCAGGATAATTGTTCTGATAATTATTGTTATTATCATTATAAGGTCTATCGTATGGATTATTGACAGGCTCATTAATTGGATTCTGCTGAAAATTCTCAGCAGGCTCCTCAGCTTTTGGCAGCTGAGGGATTTCCAAAGGTGTTCCGCATTTAATGCAGAATTTTCCGTTTACCTCTTCGCCACAATTTGAACAAAGGGGATACATTGGCTGTGGCTTAACATTTTGTACAACCTCATCAGGCATACGAGTTCCGCAATTGGTGCAGAACTTGCCAATTGACTCGATATTACAATTAGGACATTTCATAAAACTTCTCCTTATAAGCAGGTATGGTTATTTTAATAAGGCTTCAATTGTATCGGCAGCCTCATCAAGATAGCTACCCTCAATAAATTCAGCCTTGCCCTCATCAATAGACTTAGCAATATCAGGATCGATAGGAAGCTTTGCAAGAACTCTTGTACCATACTCAGCGGCAATTTCATCAATATGACTGTTGCCGTAGATTGAGTGCTTTTTACCGCAATCAGGGCACATAAAATAGCTCATATTTTCAACAAGACCAAGAACAGGAATGTTCATCATATTTGCCATTTTTACAGCCTTTTGAACAATCATTGATACAAGCTCCTGAGGAGAAGCAACAATGATAATACCGTCAAGCGGAAGGCTCTGGAAAACAGTAAGAGCAACATCGCCTGTTCCCGGAGGCATATCAACGAACATATAGTCAACATCGTTCCAGATAACCTCTGTCCAGAACTGCTTAACTGTGCCTGTAATAATTGGTGAACGCCATAAAACAGGGTCAGTTTCATTTTGTAAAAGCAAGTTAATTGACATAATTTCAATGCCGGTTTCGGTAACGGCAGGAATAATACCCTGCTCACTGCCCTGACATCTTTCTGTAATTCCAAAGCTTTTCGGAATAGAAGGACCGGTAATATCTGCATCAAGAATTGCAGTTTTATTGCCCTTTCTGTTAAAGGCAACTGCAAGCATTGAGGTAACAAGGCTTTTACCTACACCGCCCTTACCTGATACAACGCCGATTACCTTTTTAACACTGCTATAATCGTTTAATTTTTCGTACATACTTTCAGGATTTTTCTCCTTACAGCTTGATGAACATGATGAACAGTCGTGATTACATCCCATTTTAAAAACTCCAATCGTTTATTATGTTTTTATATTAAAATCAATTTACTTGAAATGGCTCCTTTATAAAAGGAGCTGTCAGCGAAGCTGACTGAGGATTGAAAAAATATTGCAGACAGCAGAGCAAGGTAACAAAAGAAAATATTATTGCTTACCTTTAGATAATAAAAAATAACACGCACAATGCTTGCAATCCTCCGTCACGGCAAGCCGTGCCGCTTCCTTTTATAAAGGAGGCTTTTTTACTTTATAGGAAATTGCTCGGTAAGATTAATTTTACCATATTTTTATAATACTTACAAGTTAAACATAATAGTTAAAAATCTTCAATATCGCCGCCAAATTCTTCGCCAATCGGTGCTTCTGTAATCGGTTCAACAGTAATTGGCTCAGTTGCCTGAGTTATCGGCTCTGTCTGAACAGGTGCATCGGTTGGTGGAGTTGTTACAGGCTCGGTAACTACAACAGTTGTTTGAGGAGCTGTTGTCTGCTCAATTGTAGTTTCGGGCTCGGTTGAAGGCTGAGTAGTTTGAGTAATAGTTGCCTGCGGCTGTGTTGGTTGAGCAGTTGTTTGCTCGGCTGTTGTATCTGCAACCGTTGACAAAATTGAAGCTTGTGTAGTTTCGTTATTTTGTGCATCGTTTGAGTTACATTGAGATACAGCAAAAACAACCGCTATAATCAGACATAAGATAGAAACAACAGTCATTATTATTCCCAAGACTTTTGAATTAATCTTCTTTTTTCTTTTGCCTTTATTTGCAGGTTGTTGAGGGTTATTATTAAAGTAATAATCCTCAAGCTCATCATCTTTATCCTGATAATTGTCAGGCTCATCCTCGCCAGTTTGTGAATCAAAGTTATCGCCGTAGTCATCAGGGGCAGAATTTTGTGCCTTGGATGACATACCGGTGTATAACTCATCAAAAGAAAGCGAAGCACCTTCGGAATCAAAATTATCAAGGTCATAGCTGTCACTTCGACTGCTTATATCTTTATACTTATCACTCATAAAAACTATCCTTTTATCGGTTTTATACTACAGCACCCATATAAAGCGGAATACTGCTTTCGTTATCGAGAACTACAAATACAAATGAGCTGTTAATTTCAAAAATATCTTTATTATCAGATGTTTTTGCTGTTGTAGCTGACATTGTATTTTTATTTGTAGCTATACCATTAGCGGTAAATGAGAATGATGGTTGAATTTCAAAAATATCATTAACATAAATACTGCTGTCGTGACTTAAATTTGAAAACTTAGAATCATCGGTAAATGCAGTTTTAAGACCACAGCTTTCAAGTACACTCTTCATACTTTCAGCCTTACCTGATGAAGTGATTGAAAACTCCGGTATTCTTACAGTTTCAGTTTTTGTAATATTAAAGCTTTCTAATAGATTTGAGTATTCAAGATTTGTAAAATCTGAAATATATTCGTCTACTGTAATTCCATCGTTTGGCTTAATAAGCATTACCTTTAACGGAGTTGCTTCGGTATACTTAATTACAGCCTTAGCTGTGTTAGATGTTAATACATTTTCTACCGACTCCAAATAAGTAACATCTCGATTTCCGTTTTTGCCGACAAATGTACCCTTTGTGATTTTATCCTTTGGGTAGTTTGTAATCCAGCTGTCGTTAAGCTTTGATGAAGATACAGTAATCATATTATGCTTACTGTCAAGCTTTGAAAAAGCATCTTTTGAGGTGTAGTCAGCAAAAATAGAATTTACATCGCCAAGTGCGTTTTCTTTTTCAAACGGCATACGGAAAATGTTAGCGGTATAATAATCGGTTGCACTTTGTAAAAAGCTTGATTTTACATCTGATGTATCATTAAAAATTATGTTGTTTTCAAGGTCTATAAATTTGTCTGAGTTGTCTTCCTTTTTACCGCTCAGAGAATCTGTTTTGCCTGATGCAAGCAAACTTACAGCTTCAAGTCTGCTCTTAAAATAAGATGAGCAGGTGTTAATATTAGTAAGGTTTAAATCAGTGCCGATTGTATTTGTAAGCTCATAAGTAGTGCTTTCTGAGCCACCGTTAGCCAAAAGACCTATTTGTAATGCAGTGTTTACCGGAGAAATTACAAAAGAATTGTCAATCGGATTTTCCTTTGCATAATTGCGTAGAATTTTTAACTCAAGGTTAGTTACATTGCTTGCATATGCACTGTAAATTGCAGGCGGCTCTTGAACTGAGTCGTTATAATTATATGTTACCTTGCTGTCTGTGTTGCGTTTTAAGTCTTTGTTAAGAGGTTGTACTCCGTTTGAACAAGCACAAAGCGAAACGGCCGAAAGAGCCAGACAAGCAATAAGTACTGTTAGTTTTTTCATTTATATCTCCTTTCCTGACGAAGCTGAGCATAACTGCTTTGCCAGATTAAATATTTTTTCAGCAGAATCCGAAATAGCAAGCTTTTTGCAGGATTCTTTCATCTTATTAAGCCTTTCAGTATCGCCAAGCAAGTCAATTACCTGTTTTGCACCGTTTTTCTTATGCAAAGATATTGCGGCTCCGGCATTAACAAGAAAATCTGCGTTATATTGTTCCTGACCGGGGAATGCATTATATATAGCAAGCGGAAGGTGACAAGCAAGGCTTTCGGTAACTGTAAGACCGCCCGGTTTTGTAACAATAACATCTGCTATATGCATATAGTCTTCAACATTTTCTACAAAATAAAGCAGTTTTGTGTTGTCCTGAGTACAAAGCTCCTCTGTAAGCTCCTCAATATGCTCAAAAAGTTTGCGGTTTCTGCCTGTAATAACAATAAATTGCAAACCAATTCCTTGTATTGCAAGAGCTTCGTAAAAATCAAGCACGGCAGTTACACCAAACGACCCCGCCATAAGCAAAACAGTACGCTTGTCAGGGTCAAGTCCTGCACGGCGACAAAGAGCCTCTCTGTCAAACGGCTCAGAAAATTTATCAAGAATAGGAATACCGTATGGATATATAAGCTTTTTATCGACATTAAATTCTTTTTCAAGCTTTAACGCCATATGTGGCTCAGGAAGTACATATGCATCCATATCAGATACTATATATGTGCGGTGAGCATCGTAATCAGTTATAAGGCTAATTGCTTTTGCTGTAATTTTGCCTTCGTGCTTAAGCTTTGAAATCATTGTGGTAACAAACGGATGGCAAATAATGATTGCGTCCGGACTGTGATCCTCAATAATTTTTAAAAGCTTTTTACCCATAAGTGTATTAGAACCCATTACAGCTTTATATATAGGGGTATCCTGATCTGTAATTTTATAAAAACCACCATAAACCTGTGGGATTTTTGTAGCCATAAAATGATAACCTTCACAAACGGTTTTGTCGTAAACTTTACCGATTGCTTTTAATGCATCTACAGTAACTACTTCGGTTTCGGGGCTTATTGACTTAATTTTGTTTTCTATTGCGGCAGCGGCACGCTTATGACCTCCACCCGTAGAGGCTGATAAAATAAGTATTTTCATAATTGCTCCGATTTTTATTAAATAATATTGCAGTGTTTATAAAAAACACTATACCACTTTTATTATAACTTTTATTTAAAATTATTTCAATATCAAATTAAAAGAGTTAATGTAAAATTTGAAATATAAGGAAGTATTTTTTACATAATAATAAAAATATGTCAATCATAAAAAATCATATCCATAAATGCATTGAAAAACTTAAAAAAATTTTCTGTTTTTGCTCTTTATTTTTAATTTCTTTTATAGTACAATATTTGTAATATAGATATAATTTATTGTTTGCTTGTATTACAAGCATTGCTATATTGTGTGTTATGAGGTGAATGTTTTTTTGAGTAACAAAAGAAAGAACGATGCAACAAATTATAAGGATGAATACATTATCCTCAGCGATGAAATGGTTGACATTTCAAGCGGTATAATTACAATGCCTGCTGATATGGATGATTATGATAAGCCTAAAAGAAAAAGATACGCAAAAGAAACAAAAGAGAAAAAAGAGAAAAGTCCTAAAAAGAGCAGTAAAAGCAAAGCCGGAAATGACAGCAAAAAGGCAGATGCCAAAAAGTCAAAGAAAAAGATAATTGCAATTGCTTCAATTTCTGCCGCTGTAGTTATTATTGCAGGTGTGGCAGGCGTTGCAATTCTTATGAAAAACAACCCTGAGGTTATAGAAAATAAGACTTTTACCTTTGGCGAAAATGTGTCTGTTTCGGGCATTTCTTTAGCCGGAAAAAATATTGAACAGGCAAAAGCTGTTCTTGAAGAAAATAAAGATAAGTTCGTTACTCCTGTTGCTATTGCGATTGATGTAAAGGGTAAGCTTATTAACCTTACCGAAAAGGATTTTGAATATACATATAATATTGAAGAGGTTCTTAAAGAGCTTAGACAGAATTTGAAAAATGAAAACAGCAAAAGCACAGAGCCTGCTGTTTATAGTGTTACCGCAACCTTTACAGATGAATCTGTTCAAAAGAAAACAGAGGAAATTGCAAAAAGCATAAATAAAGCTGCGGTTAATGCAAGAGTTTCTGAGTTTAATCCTTATAATGAGGACAAGCGTTTTGTATATGAAGAAGCAAAGGACGGTTTAAAGCTTGACCGTCAGGCTCTTAAATCAGATATTACCGATGCACTTTCATCAGGTAAGCCTGAGGCAAGAATAATTGCAAGTATTGAAGATGTTAAGGCTAAAATTCAGCTTGATGATGTTAAAAAGAATATTAAAAAGCTTGCATCATATCAAACTGTTTCAACAAATACCGCTAACGGAACTGAGAATATGAGAGTTTCCCTCAAAGCTTGTAACGGCTCAGTTATTGAGCCCGGTGCAACCTGGTCATTTAACAAATGCACAGGCGACTCAAATCTTGAGTCAAACGGCTACAAGCCTGCAGGTGTAATTTCTGAGGGCGAGCTTATAGATGGAATCGGCGGAGGTATTTGCCAGTCAAGCTCTACTATTTATAATGCCGCTGTCAGAGCTAATATGGAGGTTGAGGAGCGTTATTGTCATATGTGGGCGTCCTCTTATGTGCCTACAGGTCTTGATGCAACTATTGACTATCCAAGACTTGACTTAAAGCTTTCTAATCCTACAGATTATCAAATGTTTATCGAGTGCAAGCTTTCAGGCTCAACACTTTATGTATCAATCTGGGGTTATAAGGATGATTCGTATGATGAAATCAAAACTTATAACGAAACTACTAGCAGGGGCAGTGATTCCTATACTGTAAAGGCTTGGAGAGTTTATCTTAAAGATGGTAAAGAGATTGATCGTCAAAGCTTAGGTTCATCAACCTATGATAATGATAAAGGTTATATTTTTATAGATGCCGATTATGACGATAATGCAAACAAAAACGAGCCGACGCAGGCACCATCAAGACAGCCTAAGCCGACTCAGGGTGCAACATCGCCGTCAAAGCCAACAACTAAACCACCTGTAACAGAGCCACCTGCTACAGAGCCACCTGCAACTACTCCGACTACAGAGCCACCAACAGAAGCTCCTGAGCCAACAGACCCACCTGCAACAGACCCTTCTCAGGATTCAACCGAGGTTTCTCCTGCGGAGAATGAACTATAATTTAATAAGCTTTTTAGCAAACTAATAACCGCCCTCCGATTATTATGTCGGAGGGCGGTTTGTTGGTATGTATATTTAAAATTATTTTAATTATAAAACAAAGTTTATTACGCCAAAAAGTAAATGCAAAACAGTAAAAACTACTGTCAGTATTAAGGCAATATAATTTTTGCGGTCAAGCTCAAAAAATATAAAAGTCAGGCAAGGGAAAAGGCAAAGCCCGATAAATACAAATGGATTGCGAATACAGCTGTAATATAAAATCCACAGGGCATAATAGCTTACAAGGCTTATTATGCTTAAAATAATTGTCGGATTTTTTACGCTTAATTTGCTTGCGGTTATATTTACAAAAGTACATAAACCTACCGCAGTCAGCATTTGAAAAACAGAGGCAACTGTATCTAAAAGCTCAGTTTTTGAGGCTTCTCTAAGAATATCATTATCGGCAGGTACCGCAAACCAAATTATATTGGGTAACATTACAAGCATAAATACTATTAATCCTAAAAAGTAAAATCTAAAAGTGTAGTTTTTTAATTTGTTCATATATATTCTCCTCGTAGGTTTTGTAGGCTTACGCTTAAAATAGAGCGATTTATTCAGCAAAAAATTCGCTTTTTAAAATAGAATAAAATGCAATATCCTCAAGCTTACCAACGGCAGATTTAAAGAATTGTCTTTTTGTACCCTCATATGTAAGACCGCATTTTTGTGCTACTTTGCCGGATGCAGGATTATTAACGGCGTGTGCAATTTCAATGCGATTAACGCCGACTTCTTTAAACAAAAAGTCAATTACTGCACCTAAAGCTTCAGCCATAATACCCTTATTCCAAAAATCAAAGCCGATGCAATAGCCAATTTCCATATGCTCGCTGTTTTCATCAATAAGTACAACACTTATACTACCTATAATCTGACCGTCAATTTCAATTGCCCAGTTATAGCTGTTGTCTTTTTCGTATGAACTGCACCAGTCGTTTACAATCATTTTTGTTAAGTCAACTGTTGAGTGCGGTTGCCATGTTAAATATCTTGTTACTCTTTCGTCGTTTGCCCAAGTATCAAACATTGGTTGAGCATCCTCAGGGGTAAATTTGCGTAAAACAAGTCGCTGAGTTTTAATTGTTTGTGTTCCTTTGTGTGTAAGCATAAAATCATTCCTTTTTGAATATATCCAAAGTGTGGTGTGAATATCCTATCATATCATTTCGTTCACAGGTTGCAAGATGATATTTAAGGTATAGCTGAAATGTTTCTTCGTCCATTTTTTCAAGAGTTTCTCGCATATGGTTTGCATACCCGTCAGCCGCTACAAAATGAAGCTGAGTTACATTAAAGTTAGCTCTTAGCTTATCAATATCTTCTTTTCTGTAAAGCTCAAAAATATCCCATGGATTTGAAAAAGTGTCAAAGGTTTCGGTATTTATCATACATTTTTCAATTATATTATGAATTTCACCTCTGACAAAGCCGTGAGTCAAAATACTTGCATCGCCCATACAGTATGCTACAAAAATCATACCGCCTTTTTTGGTAACTCGCAAAGCTTCGGATAAAGCTTTCAGCTTGTCCTCGTTGCTGAATAAATGATACATAGGACCAAGTAACAAGGTTATGTCATAAGTGTTACTTTCAAAAGCAGATAAATCGGTTGCGTTGCCCTGAGTGATTGTAATATTTTCGTCAGGCTGAGTATTACTTTTAAAAATTTCGATATTATGCTCAACAAGCTCCACCGAATCAATCTGATAACCCATTCTTGCAAAGGTGTGGCTGTATCTGCCTGTGCCTGCACCGATTTCGATTATTCGCATATCAGGTTTAAGATATTTTTCCACATATTTCATAGTTGTTGTGTACTCGACTAAACCGTGTCTTAATAAAAGACGGTTATCCTCGTCGTAATTTTCGTAGAATTGAACTAAATAATCTTTTGAATCCATAAATATTACCTCCTAAAGTGAGTGCTGTCAGCACTTGATATTAAAATTAAAGTTTTTGCATAAAGCCTCCTTTGATAAAGGAGCCTTAGAAAGCTTTTTGATAAAACAAAAAGTGCAAGCTATAAAATCATAGCTTGCACTGCATTACCAATCAAATAGAAATTATAAAAATACAAATTAAACTTTCTATATATTTTGATTTGGGTATGACAATGTAAGCCTGTTGCTCTGCCAAAACATGACAGGGACAGACTGCATAGCTGTTGTATTGTAAAAACAACCAAATGCCTTAATCATTGTAATACCTCCGATTTTTTAAAAGATTATACTACTATACTTTTGTAGTGTCAAGTAGAAATTTCAATATTTTATAGCATTTTTATACATAATTCAAAAAAGAAATACAGACTATAAATTCAAAAAAGAAATACAGACTATAAAACAATTGAAAAAATTAGCTTTGTGTGATATACTTAACGTGTATATAATTTTTTGGGAGGTTAAACAATGGCTGAAAAAACAGTTAGAACCAGATATGCACCAAGTCCGACGGGTTTTATGCATGTAGGCAATCTTCGTACGGCTCTTTATGAATATCTTGTTGCTAAATCTCAGAATGGTAAATTTGTTTTAAGAATTGAGGATACCGACCGTGAACGACTTGTTGAAGGTGCGGTTGATGTTATTTATAAAACTCTTGAGGTCGCAGGTCTTGAACACGATGAAGGCCCTGACAAGGGTGGCGACTTTGGCCCTTATGTTCAGTCTGAAAGACGAGATATGTACTTGCCTTATGCAGAACAGCTTATAAAAGAGGGCAAGGCTTATCGTTGCTTCTGTACAAAGGAAAGACTTGAGCAAATTCAGGGTGATACAATCGGCGGTGGCTATGACCGTCATTGTCGTGACCTTTCTCAGGAAGAAATCGACAGACTTCTTGCAGAGGGTACTCCTTATGTTATCCGTCAAAAAATGCCGATTGATGGCAGTACAACTTTTGTTGATGCAGTTTTCGGCGAAATTACAGTAGAGAATACTGAGCTTCAGGACCAAATCCTTATTAAGACTGACGGCTATCCGACATATAACTTTGCAAATGTTATTGATGACCATACAATGGGTATTACTCATGTAGTAAGAGGTTGTGAGTATTTAAGCTCTACACCTAAATATAATCTTCTTTACGAAGCTTTTGGTTGGGAGATTCCTACCTATATTCACCTACCGCTCATTATGGGTAAGGACGAAGAAGGTAATGTATCAAAGCTTTCAAAGCGTCATGGTGCAACAGGCTTTAATGATTTAATTGAAGAAGGTTATCTGCCACAAGCTATTATCAACTATATTGCACTTTTGGGCTGGTGTCCTAAGGATAACTGCGAGATTTTTACTCTTGCAGAGCTTGAAAAAGAATTTGATATTAGCGGAATCAGCAAGTCACCGTCAGTATTTGACTATGACAAGCTTTCTTGGTTTAACGGTGAATATATAAAGGCTATGACTGCCGAGGAATTTACAGCAGTTGCAATGCCTTATTATAAAAATGTATTTGGCGAAAAAGAAATGCCGTTTGAAAAATTTGCGGCTATTCTTCAAAAGCGTACAACTCAGCTTACTCAAATTCCTGAGATGCTTGACTTTTTTGCTGAGCTTCCAACATACGAAAAAGATTTGTTTGTAAACAAAAAGAGTAAGACAAATCTTGAAAACGCTCCTGTTGTACTCAAAGAGGCTTACGAAAGATTAAAGGCTATGCCTGAGTGGAACGAAACTTTAATTCACGATTGTCTTATCAATATGGCTGTTGAAAAAGAGCTTAAAAACGGCACAGTTATGTGGCCGGTAAGAATAGCAGCGGCAGGCAAGACGGTTACACCGGGCGGTGCTGTTGAAATTCTTGATATTCTCGGCAGAGATGAGGCTCTTGCTCGTCTTGAAAAGGGACTTGCTTTACTTGCTGAGTAAGGTTAATTTTTAAATTTATTATAGTAAGCTATTGTATGCAGTTATGATAAAACAAAAAAAGGCTCCTTTATCAAAGGAGCTGTCAGCGAAGCTGACTGAGGATTGAA
>JAXJSN010000052.1:0-8878 GCA_036310085.1 Ruminococcus sp. | reverse complement strand
GCCAGTTTGTGGCACTGGAGACCGACGGTTCGAATCCGTCATTCCACCCCACTTGACTCATTAGCTCAGTTGGCAGAGCACTTGACTTTTAATCAAGGTGTCCGGAGTTCGAATCTCCGATGAGTCACCACAAAGCCGCTAAAGTTTAACCTTTGGCGGCTTTATTACTAAAAATTATATATTGAGCTGTCGCCAAGCGGTAAGGCAACGGACTTTGACTCCGTCATCCCGTGGGTTCGAATCCCGCCAGCTCAGCCAGAGCACCGATTTATTATAGATCGGTGCTTTTTTCTGCTTTATTGAATATTACAATGATGTCATAAAAAATCAAGGTGTCTGAGTTTTATTCTTATTTTATAGATTAGAATAGGGAACGCTTTAATTATTTTTGTGCTAAACATAATTTAGTTTTGAATTGATAAACAATTACATAAATTCAATGTTAATTTATGTAGTTTTAGTTTACAAATATTTTGAATTATGATATAATTTTAACAATTAGATTATAATACTTTTAGGAGGCTTTATTATGGAAGCATATAAAAAGGAATTTATTGAATTTATGGTTGACTGTCAGGTTCTCAAATTTGGTGACTTTGTTACTAAAAGTGGCAGAAAAACTCCATTCTTTGTAAATACAGGTTTTTACAGAACAGGTGCTCAGCTTAGAAAGCTCGGTCAGTATTATGCTGCTGCTATTCAGGAAAAGTTTGGATTAGATTTTGATGTTCTTTTCGGACCTGCATACAAGGGTATCCCTCTTTCTGTTGCTACTACTATCGCAATCAGCGAGAATTATGATAAAGATATTCGCTATTGTTCAAACAGAAAAGAAGTTAAGGACCACGGCGATACAGGTATTTTGCTTGGTAGCCCTATTAATGATGGCGATAAGGTAGTTATCATTGAAGATGTTACTACAGCAGGTACTTCTATTGAAGAAACTCTCCCTATTATCAAAGCTCAGGGCGATGTTGAGACAATCGGTCTTGTTGTTTCTGTTGACCGTATGGAGCGTGGTAAAGGCGAGAAGAGTGCTCTTAGTGAAATTGAGGAGAAATACGGCTTAAAAACAACTGCTATTGTAACTATGGCTGAGGTTGTAGAGCATCTTTATAATAAGGAGTACAATGGCAAGGTTATTATTGATGATAAAATAAAAGCTGCAATTGATGCTTATTACGAGCAGTATGGTGTGAAAAATTAATTTTTTGTAAAAGGGGTTAGTTATGGCTTCAGCTAATGGTAATGAACACGCAGGTCATAGACAGAGGTTGAGAAAAAAGTTTATAGAAAATGGCTTGGATGTTTTCGAGCCGCATCAGGCTCTCGAAATGTACTTGTTTTACGCAATTCCAAGAAAAGATACAAACCCTCTTGCACATAAATTATTAGAACGCTATCTTACAATAGGTGGAGTATGTGATGCCCCGATTGATGAATTAATGAATGAGTTTAAGTTATCGGAATCGGCGGCAGCTTTATTAAAAATGTTACCGGAAATGGCGAGATTATATAAAGAATCTAAGTGTGTTGATGATAACATTATAGATTACGAAAATTTAGGTGAATTGTTTCAAACTAAATTTATTGGAAGAACAAACGAGGCTGTAGCACTTATTCTTGGTGATGCCAAAGGAAAAATGATTTATTCCGGCATAATTACAAAGGGTTCGCTTAACTCATCAGATATGCCTGTAAGAAAAATTGTCGATTTGTCGCTTAGACATAATGCAAAAACAGCTTTTCTTGCTCATAATCATCCCAGCGGAACTGCATTACCGTCGCAGAGCGACCTTGTAACTACAAGAGTTGTTCGTGAAACCTTGCTCAGTGTTGGTGTTGATTTGATTGACCACTTTATAATTACAGATGATGATTATGTATCGCTTAGAGAGAGCGGTTTTGCCGGTAATATTTTTTTGTATGATGATTAGATGTTTTTTAAAACTGAGTAAATATTAATTATTTGACTATTTGCTATCTAAAAGCAGAGCTATGCCTGATGTTGTTTTTTAAATATAGGTATAAACTCTGCTTTTACTCTTTTACAATATATTGTATTATATATTTATATTTCAAAATCTCTTTACAAAATATGCATTATATTGTATTATATTAGTAATTATAAATTATATTGGAGTGTTATATATGGAACCAAAATATAAAAGAATTTTATTAAAGCTTTCAGGTGAATCTCTTGCAGGTAACAACAAGCACGGTATTGATTTTGATACTGTACTCGAGATTTGTAAGCCTATTAAAAAGTGTGTAGACGCAGGTGTAGAGGTTGCTATTGTTGTAGGCGGCGGTAACTTCTGGCGTGGCAGAAGCTCAGGTGATATGGATAGAACAAGAGCTGACCATATGGGTATGCTTGCTACTGCTATTAATGCACTTGGTGTTGCTGATGCTCTTGAACAACTTGGCGTAAATGTTAGAGTTCAGACTGCAATCAGTATGAATCAGGTTGCTGAGCCTTACATTCGTAACAAGGCTGTTCGTCATCTTGACAAGGGCAGAGTTGTTATTTTCGGTTGCGGTACAGGTAATCCATTCTTTAGTACAGATACTGCGGCTTCTCTTAGAGCTGCTGAAATTGAAGCTGATGTTATTATGAAGGCTACTATGGTTGACGGTGTTTATGATTCTGACCCTAAAAAGAATCCTGATGCAGTTAAGTATGACGAACTTTCATTCCGTGAGGTTCTTAATAAAGACCTTGCAGTTATGGATAGTACAGCGGCTTCTCTTTGTAAGGATAACGATCTCCCTATCCTTGTTTTCAGCATTGAAGAGCCTGAAAATATTTACAAGGCTGTATGCGGTGAAAATGTTGGTACTTTAGTTACTGCTAAAGATTAAGTTTTTATTTTAAAAAATTGCTCGGTTTCGCTTGGGCTAAAAAATTATATTATTATATTGTGCTATCTTCACCAAATGCGTGTAAGGTACTCGCTATTTTACAATAATCATTTAGGAGGCATAAATTTATGCAGACAGTGTTAAAAAAAGCAGAAGAGTCAATGAACAGACGAATTGACCATATGTGTACAGAATTTGCAGAAATCAGAGCAGGCAGAGCTAATCCTGCTGTTCTTGACAGAGTTAAGGTTGATTACTACGGTGCTCCTACACCTGTTAATCAGCTTGCGGCTGTTTCTGTAACAGAAGCAAGAACTCTTACAATTCAGCCTTGGGATGCTTCTGTTTTAAGACAGATTGAAAAGGCTATTCAGACATCAGATATTGGTATTAATCCTCAAAATGACGGTAAGGTTATCAGAATGATTTTCCCACCGCTTACAGAGGAGCGTCGTAAGGAAATTGTTAAGGATGTTCAGAAAATTTCTGAGGACACAAAAGTTCAGGTTAGAAATGTTCGTCGTGATGCTATTGATAAGCTCAAGGCTATGAAAAAGAACGGCGAGCTTACAGAAGATGACTTAAAGCAGGGCGAAAAGAAAACTCAGGATTTAACTGATAAGTTCATTAAGAATGTAGATCAGATTTCTGCTGCTAAGCAGAAAGAAATTCTGGAGATGTAAAATGGCTCTATTCAAAAAAAATAAAGAATCAGAGTTTGATTTGTCGGCTGTAAATCTTCCTGCTCATATAGGAATTATTATGGACGGCAATGGCAGATGGGCTAAAAATAAGGGCTTGCCTCGACAGGCAGGCCACACTGCCGGTGCAAAGGTTTTTAGAAAAATTACTCGTTATTGTTCGGATATAGGTATTAAATATCTTACTGTTTATGCGTTTTCTACTGAAAATTGGCGTAGACCTGAAGAAGAAGTAAAGGCTCTTATGAAGCTTTTTAAGTCTTATCTTGAGGAAGCACTTGAGGATTTTAAGGATGACAGTATTGTTGTGAGATTTATCGGTGATAAATCTCAGTTTAGTGAAGATTTGCGTAATCTTATGATTGAGAACGAAGAAAGTTCAAAAGACAGAGATGGTATGGTTTTAAATATTGCAATGAATTACGGAAGTCGTGACGAAATTGTAAGGGCTGTAAAAAATATCACCTCAGATATAAGATGCGGAAAAATTACTGATTCAGATATTAATGAACAGTTAATATCTGATTATCTTTATACCGCAGGTCAGCCTGACCCTGATTTAATAATCAGACCGAGTGGCGAGTACAGAATTTCTAATTTTATGCTATGGCAGTCAGCCTATACTGAATTTGTAATTATGAACAAGCTGTGGCCTGATTTTAAAACTTCTGATTTAGATGAAGCATTAAATATTTACTCCACCAGAAACAGGCGTTATGGCGGAGTATAAGTGAGTGTTATATAATGAAATCATTAAAGGCAAGACTATTAACTGCTGGAATCGGAATCCCTTCGCTTATAATTTTGATTTTGATTGCAACAAAGTTCCCTCCTATACTTTCGGTAATTGTAGGTGTGGCTTCTGCATTTATGGTAGGAGAGTTCCTTAATGCTAAGGGACTTTTAAAGAACTATTCTTTATCTGTGCCATGTATGCTTTTTTCGGTAGCAATTTCATTGCTAATGACTACTCGATATATCTATATCGCTATTGCCGTATTTTTAATTTTAATTTTTACTGTAATGATTACACATCATGAAAGAATTTCTTTTATAGATGTTGCTTATTCAATTACAGGAGTTTCTCTAATTTCTTTTGGAATGAGTTCTTTTGCAGCTATTTGCAGTAATAGCAAAACACTTGCGTTTTTATTTATTGTTGTGTTTGCTTTGCCTTGGATGGCGGATGCAGGAGGATTTTTTGTTGGTGCTTCTTTAGGTAAGCACAAGCTTTGTCCTAAAATTAGTCCTAAAAAAACTGTTGAGGGTGCATTTGGCGGTGTGGTTTTTTGCGTTATCACATCTGTTATTGTGGGCCTAATATTTAAATTAATCATTATACCTGATGCAAATATTAATTTTTTTGCTCTCATTCTCATAGGTATTATTGATGCACCTGTGTCTATTTTGGGTGACTTAAGCTTTTCTCTTATAAAAAGAAGCTTAAATGTAAAAGACTATGGCTCAATATTCCCCGGACACGGCGGAATGTTAGACCGATTTGATAGTATAATATTTACAGCTCCGGTTGTGGTAGTTGTGAATATGTTTTTACCGCTAATTACTTTTTAATCGGGTGAAAATATGATTCAAAATATTTCTATTCTTGGTTCTACCGGTTCTATCGGCACACAAACTCTTGATGTTGTCGATAAGCTCGGGTTAAGTGTATCTGCACTTACAGCATCTTCAAATATAAAATTACTTGAAGAACAGGTGCGTAAATACAAACCAAAGCTTGCTGTTGTTTTTGATGAAAACAAAGCAAAAGAGTTTAAACAGAATATAAACGACCTTAACACAAAGGTTGCAGTCGGAATGGACGGACTTATAGAAGCGGCTGTAATTGATGATGCTGAGCTTGTTCTTAATTCGGTTGTTGGTATGGTAGGTTTAAAGCCTACTATTGCCGCCGCAAACGCTAAAAAAGATATTGCTCTTGCTAACAAAGAAACCTTAGTTGCCGGTGGAAGTCTTGTTATGGACGCTGTTAAAAATAATAATGTAAAGCTTTTACCTGTAGATAGCGAACATTCTGCAATATTTCAATGTTTGCAGGGTATGCACAATAAAAAGGCTCTAAAAAAGCTTATTCTTACGGCTTCCGGTGGTCCGTTCTTTGGCAAAACAACTGAGGAGCTAAAGAGTGTTACTATAGAGCAGGCTCTTAATCATCCAAATTGGAGTATGGGTGCAAAAATTACGGTTGATTCAGCTTCAATGATGAACAAAGGACTTGAAATTATAGAAGCTCGTTGGTTATTTGATGTTAGCGGAGATAACATTGATGTTGTAGTTCATAGAGAGAGTATAATTCATTCTCTTATCGAATATGTAGATAACTCGGTTATTGCTCAGCTTGGTGTTCCTGATATGAGAATACCTATTCAGTATGCTATAACTTATCCTGAGCGATACGAATCTCCTGTTGAGGAATTAAGTCTTTCAAAAATTGGCAAGATGTCATTTTTTGAACCAGACTATCAAACATTTAAATGCCTTGCGGCTTGTAAAAAAGCCCTAGCTATGGGCGGCGTTGCTACTGCTATTGCAAATGGTGCAAATGAAGAGGCTAACAGATTATTCAGAGAAGGTAAAATTTCTTTCCTTGATATTGGTGAGCTTGTTAGTGGTGCAATAGAAAACATTAATAATTTTGAGCCTGAAAAGGTTGAAGATATATTAAAGGCTGATTCTCTTGCACGACAGTATGTAATTGATAGGGTATAATTGCGGTATATAAATTTAACGGAGATGAATTATTTAAATGCAAATTTTAATAACAATAGCTTTAATAATAATCGGAGTTTTATTGTTTGAACTTATTATTTTTTCGCATGAATTCGGTCATTTTATTACTGCGAAGTTATCCGGAGTAAAGGTTAATGAATTTGCTCTTGGTATGGGTCCAAAGCTTTTCGGATTTAAAAAAGGTGAAACTCAGTATTGTTTTCGTCTGTTTCCTGTAGGCGGTTTTTGTGCTATGGAGGGCGAAGATGAGGATAGCGATGAGCCAAGAGCGTTTAATAATGCAAAAGTATGGAAGAGAATGATAATTGTTGTTGCCGGTGCGGTAATGAACATATTACTCGGTATTCTTCTGATGTTTATTTTTGTTGTTCAAATCAATTCGTTTTCAACGACTACTATTGATGAATTTGTTCCTGATTCATATTCTGCAAACAGCGGTCTTGAAGCAGGCGACACAATTGTAGATATTAACGGCTATTCAGTATGGAACAGTCGAGATTTATCATTCGGTCTTGCGACCTTGGAATGTCAAAGTTTTGACGGAAAATCGGTTGTCGTTTACAAGCAGGATTGTGCCATTAATACACGCAAAGCATACGCTTCAATCATTAACGATAATAAAATTACCGACGAAAAACTTATAAATAAGCTCTACGATGCTTTGATTGATGGTTGTAATAAAATTAATAAAGCTACTGATAAATCTCAGGCTAAATCTTATATGGATACGGCTTGCAAGGATATGTATTCTATAGCAGGTATAATTGATTATGATTTACCTGAAATTATTGAAAAAGATGAGCGTAAGCGTTTTGCCGGAGATGTTACGGTTATAAGAGATGGCAAAGAAGTATTGCTTGAAGATGTCCAGTTCTACACTTATTATGCAGATGAAAATGCACAGAAGGAAGATAAACCATCAGTAGCATTTGATTTTTATGTTTTTGCAAAAGAAAAAACAGTGGGAACAGTTTTATCTGAGACTTTTTCACAGACCGCATCAGTCGGCAAAATGGTATGGACATCGCTTACTTGGATTTTGCAGGGTAAATTTTCATTTAATGATTTGTCAGGTCCAGTCGGTATAGCAACTGCTGTTACTCATGTTGCTTCACAAGGACTTGAAACAAGCTTTATTGATGCTGTAAACAATATTCTTTTTGTAATGATACTTATTACAATTAACCTTGGTATGTTTAATATGCTTCCTTTCCCTGCACTAGATGGCGGCAGATTTGTTTTCCTTCTTATTGAGGGAATTTTCAGAAAACCTATACCGAGAAAATATGAACGAATAGTAAATACAGCAGGTTTAATATTATTACTTGGATTTATGGCTGTTGTATCTGTAAAGGATGTATGGCAGTTATTAACAGGCACAATGTTTAAATAGAGGTAAATATTATGAGCAGTAAAATACAGGTAATGGCAGGTAATATAAAAATTGGCGGAGGGGCAGAGGTTTCTGTTCAGTCAATGCTTAATATCCCTTCAACCGATATTGAAGGTTCTGTAAAACAGGCTGTTGAGCTTGAAAAGGCAGGCTGTCAGATTATTCGTGCGGCTATTCCTAATATGGATGCCGTAAAGCTAATTCCTGCACTTAAAGAGGCAGTAAATACCCCAATCGTAGCTGATATTCATTTTGATTACAAGCTTGCTCTTGAGGCTTGTGCGGCCGGAGTTGATAAAATTCGTATTAATCCCGGAAATATTGGCTCTGATGACAGAGTAAAGGCTGTAGCAGATGCTTGCAAACAGCGTAATATTCCGATAAGAATCGGTGTTAATTCAGGCTCTTTAGAAAAAGAAATTCTTGCAAAGTATGGTCATCCTACACCTCAGGCACTTTGTGACAGTGCTTTATATCACGCTTCATTGCTTGAAAAGTTTGATTTCCACGATATTGTGCTTTCAATGAAAAGCTCAACAGTACCTACAATGATTCAGGCTTATGAGCTTGCCGCTGAGCAATGTGACTATCCGTTGCATTTAGGTGTTACTGAAGCAGGTACTGAGCGAATGGGTATTATTAAATCAGCCGCAGGCATTGGTTCGCTGTTACTTCACGGAATTGGCGATACAGTCAGAGTATCACTTACTGCAGACCCTGTTAAAGAGGTTTATGCGGCCTATGACATATTAAAGGCTCTTGATATTAAAAAGAGCGGTGTGCAGTTTGTATCATGCCCAACCTGTGGCAGAACAAGAATTGACCTTGTAAAAATTGCAACTGAGGTTGAAAACAGGCTCAGAGATTGCAAAAAGAATATTAAGGTTGCCGTTATGGGCTGTGTTGTAAATGGTCCCGGTGAGGCTAAAGAAGCTGACATCGGTATAGCCGGTGGTGACGGTTGCGGTCTTGTATTCAAAAAAGGTGAAATTCTTTATAAAGTTGACGAGGATAAACTCGTTGATGCTCTTATTGATGAAATTGATAAGATGTAATTCTTTAAATACGCTGACGCTTAATCAGAGCTAAATTAAAAGTTTATCGGGTCAAGGGTTGAAAACCCTTGTGGGATTTTAAAGGACAAAGCCCTTTAACCCCTGAGTAATTC
>JAXJSN010000051.1:0-16682 GCA_036310085.1 Ruminococcus sp. | reverse complement strand
TCAGTTGTTGGCTCTGTTGTTGCCTCTGTTGATGGCTCTGTAGCTTCAGTTGTTGGCTCTGTTGTTGCCTCTGTTGATGGCTCTGTAGCTTCAGTTGTTGGCTCTGTTGTTGCCTCTGTTGATGGCTCTGTAGCCTCAGTTGTTGGTTCAGTTGTTGCCTCTGTTGATGGCTCTGTAGCCTCAGTTGTTGGTTCAGTTGTTGCCTCTGTTGATGGCTCTGTAGCCTCAGTTGTTGGCTCTGTTGTTGGAGCAACAAATGTTGACTCTGTAAGCTTAGTATTAACAACTGTACCTTTAGCATCAGCATTATCCTGAATGATGCCCTTTCTTACGATAGCAACATCAAAAGCTGCATCGCAAGTTTCTTCGCCTTCAGGAATTTCTGAATATGTAAGCTCCTGAACCTCAAGATTTACTGTTGTAGTTGCAGGTGTTTTGCCATTAAGGTCTTTAACATCAAATACAACTTGGCACATTATAACTTCTTTTGAAGTTATATTATAAAGCTCGAGTGATGAAGCGTTAGCCTTAACCATACCATCAAGCTTTAAGTTTACGATTTTACCTGATGAACAAGCAGGCATAACTGTTTTTGCCTTATTCTTGCTTGATAATGAAAGGATGCTTGAATCATAGTAAAGTACCCACTGAGTATTTACCATATCCTTTGTACCTTTCATTGTATAAGTAACTGTAACTTCCTTAGTGTCTACACTATAGTAAGCTTCTGCCTTAGGGAAGAAGTTTGATGTAGCTTCTACTGTAAGGTCAGCATTTTCAGGCTTAACTGCAGGAGCTGTTGTAGTTTGTGTTGTTACATCAGTAGCATCTGTTGATGGTACTGATGTAGGAATTTCAACTGTTGACTCTGTAAGCTTTGAGCTGAAAACTGTGCCCTTAACATCAGCATTTTCCTGAACTACGCCTTTTCTTACGATAGCAACATCAAAAGCTGCATCGCAAGTTTCTTCGCCCTCAGGAATCTGTGAATATGTAAGTTCCTTAACATCAAGATTTACTGTTGTAGTTGCAGGAGTTTTGCCGTTAAGGTCTTTAACATCAAAAACTACCTCACAAAGTATAGCTTCGTCAGAAGTAATATTATAAAGCTCAAGTGATGAAGCGTTAGCCTTAACCATACCATCAATCTTTAAATTTACGATTTTACCTGATGGACAAGCAGGCATAACTGTTTTTGCCTTATTCTTGCTTGATAATGAAAGCACATCAGGATCATAAGTAAGCTCCCACTGAGCATTTAACATATCCTTAGTACCTTTGATTGTGTAAGTAACTTTAACTTCCTTAGTATCTGAATTATAGTATGCTACTGACTTTGGGAAGATGTTTGAAGTAGCTTCTACTGTAAGGTCAGCAATTTCAGGCTTTACTACAGGAGCTGTTGTAGCCTGTGTAGATGGAACTGTTGTAGGAACAGTTGATGGTTTTGTTGAAGGAGTGAATGTTGACTCTGTAAGCTTAGTATTGCAAACTGTGTTATTAGCGTCAGCATTGTTCTGAACTACACCTTTTCTTACGATAGCAACATCAAAAACTGCATCGCAAGTTTCTTCACCCTCAGGAATTTCTGAATATGTAAGCTCCTGAACATCAAGATTTACTGTTGTAGTTGCAGGTGTTTTACCGTTAAGGTCTTTAACATCAAATATAACCTGACATAGTGTTGCTTCTTTTGAAGTAATGTCGTAAAGCTCAAGTGAAGAAGCATTAGCTTTAACCATACCGTCAAGCTTTAGATTTACGATTTTACCCGATGGACAAGCAGGCATAACTGTTGATGCCTTGTTTTTGCTTGATACTGAAAGAACATCAGAATCATAAGTAAGTGCCCACTGAGCATTTACCATGTCCTTAGTACCCTTGATTGTATAGGATACTGTAATTTCTTTAGTATCTGCATTGTAGGTTGCTTCAACCTCAGGGAAAAGGTTTGAAGTAGCCTTTACTGTAAGATCAGCAAAAGAACCATCGCTTTCACTGATTTGACTTGATTTGTACTGTTCGTTTGTGCTAATCTGTGCAGATGCACTTACAGCTGTAGCTGAAAATGAGCCGGCAGTCAACATAAATGACAATACAAGGCTTATTGCCTTTTTGAACATTTTCTTTCCTCCTTATTGATTAATGCTGTATAAGCATTATTAATATATGCAATATAATTATATAACAAACTACCGCAATATGTCAATATTTAATAACATATTACGGTAGTTTTTATTCTAATATTTTACTTTTTGTATAAATGCACAAAACACAATTCTATTATTTGTTATTCATAACCATTGATATTGTGTGATTGCCAATTCCAAGAATCACGGCACATATCCTCAAGATTTTTTTCTGCCTTCCAGCCTAAAATCTTCTCTGCTTTTGCAGGGTCTGCGTAACACTCTGCAACATCGCCTGAACGGCGAGGCTTAATAACATAAGGAATATCAACATTATTAACCTTAATAAAAGCATTTACAATATCGAGAACGCTGTAGCCTGTGCCTGTACCAAGATTAAATATCTCTGCACCCTTATTTTTAGCCGCATAGTCAATAGCCTTTACATGACCATTCGCAAGGTCAACAACATGTATGTAATCACGCACACCTGTACCATCGTGAGTAGGATAATCGTTACCAAATACACCAAGCTGTTCAAGTCTGCCTGCGGCAACCTGAGTAATATATGGCATTAGATTGTTAGGGATACCGTTAGGATTTTCGCCTATTCTTCCGCTTTCGTGAGCACCGATCGGATTAAAATATCTGAGTAAAACCACGGAAAGCTCAGGATTTGCACTTGCTGTATCCTTTAAAATCTGTTCAATCATAAGCTTTGTCCAGCCGTAAGGATTTGTAGGTGATCCGGTAGGCATTGTTTCTATAAGAGGAACAGAAATAGGTGTACCATAAACTGTTGCAGATGAACTGAACACAAAATTGTTTACACCATATTTTTTCATAAGCTCAAGCATTGTAAGTGTTGAGTCAATATTATTGCGATAATATTCAACCGGCTTTTCACAGCTTTCACCTACAGCCTTGTAGCCTGCAAAATGAATTACAGCATCAATTTTATTTTCTGCAAATACCTTTTCAAGAGCTTGAGCATCACATACATCAGCTTCATAAAGAGGAATCTTTGCACCTGTAATCTCCTCTACTCTTCTGACAGCTTCAGGACAGCTATTTGAAAAATTATCAACTATAATAGCATTATGTCCTGCATTAATTAACTGAACGCAAGTATGGGAGCCGATATATCCTGCTCCACCTGAAAGTAATACATTCATTATAATTATCCTTTCAATATATATTCTTAAAAGATATATTCATCAAAGCTTTTCAGGCTCAGAATAATCAACACCAAAGGTATCTACTGTCATCTTTGCAATTACCTGTGGGTCAAGTGGCTTATCTGCATAGTCAGTATCAACTTCTGCAATTTCATTTACAACATCCATACCCTCAGTTACCTTACCAAATGAAGCATACTGACCATCAAGATGAGGAGCCGCTTTATGCATAATAAAGAACTGAGAACCTGCTGAGTCAGGCATCATTGAACGAGCCATTGACAAAACACCCTCAGAATGTTTGAGGTCGTTTTTAAAGCCATTTGCTAAAAACTCGCCCTTGATTGAATATCCGGGACCACCACAGCCTGTTCCGTCAGGACAACCGCCCTGAATCATAAAGCCGTAAATTACACGATGAAAAGTAAGGCCGTCATAATATCCTTTATTAATAAGGCTGATAAAATTATTTACAGTATTTGGAGCTATTTCAGGATAAAGCTCAGCTTTAATTACCTTACCATTCTCCATTTCGATTGTTACAACAGGATTTCCCATTGAAATCACCCTTTCAAAAAATTAATTTATGCATATCGGAGCAAGAATTGGGATAAAATTTCTTAAAATATAAAAAATTATTAAACCAATCATAACTCCGTAAAGGTAGTAATAATTGCGTATAGGCGACCGCCATTTTTTATCAAATGATTTTGCAATAACCTCGGCATACAAAAGTATTACCGTAAAAAGCAGTATAATAATCATTGGATTTTGCCTGAGCGAAAGTAACAAGTCGCCTTGCATAAGAGCAATTACAGCCCTGGTATTGCCACATCCTGGGCAATGCCACCCAAGCAAACGATAAATAATACACTCGGGCAGAGTAAAATTATCAATAATAAACCTTGCCGCTAAGTAGCCAAAAACAACTACGACAATCGGCAAAGAGCATACTAAAACTCTATACTTTGTTTTATTTAACTTAATCATCAAGCATTTTCTCGCCTAATTAAAGAATGGACATATTCCCCTCAACTATTGCCACTATGTATGCAATTACCATAATAAGATTAAGCAAAACAGCAATTGAACCAATAACTATACCTGCAATTGCTACACCTCTTGCCCCCTCATTTTTCTTAATAGAAACAATACCAAGAACCAATGCTGCAATTGAAGAAATAAACGGAACGAAAGGACAAGTACAGCATACAATAGATATAATACCTAAAATGAGAGATGCAATTGCAAAGCCTTTTTTATCCTGAGCAGGCTTAACTGACTCATTATAAGACTGATACGGATACTGATATCCGGGTTGAGTATAATCTTCTTGATATTGTTTTTGGAAATTTCCATTAGCATTATTCAAAGGTTGACCGTTATACTGCAAATTTTGAGCGTTCTGAGCACCTAAATTTTGCTGAGACTGCTGATAAGGGTCCCCAATATTATTATACATACTATCGTACTGCTGGGCATAGTTCTGCTGAACATTATTTTGTGTACTGCTGTAGTTTTTGTACTGCTCAGCAAATTTATCTTTATCTGAATTTTGACCGAAAATGTCGTTGTTCATATTGTTGTTATTAAACTCATCCATTATATAAACTCCTTACTAAATTAAATCACTCAAAAATGATAATAGAAAAACAGGCAACCTTGCCATAATAGCAAATCCACATACAGCAATAGCAATTACCGACTGCATATTTAAGTTTCCGTTACTGTCTCTAAAATGAATAATTGACAGTATTATTGTCACAATAGTAATTACAATACCAACAATCGGAATATCTATAAGCATAAAAGAAAGTATTGCCAAAATCAACTGAGGTTGTCCCTTTTTGGTAGTGTCTGTAGATTCCGCTGCTCCTCTTATTTTTTCATAAATATCTCTTTTGTAGTTTTCTACATATGTTTTTTTGTAGTTTTGGTTATTGTATCCTTGCTGATTATAACTCTGTTTATTATAGCCTTGTCTGTTATAGCTTTGATTATCATAACTCTGTCTGTTATAACTTTGATTATTATAGCTATTTTGAGCAGAGGTATTATTTGTTCGCTGATAATCATTTCTGCTATATCCGTTTTGTGTAGATTGATAGTTGCTATAGCTTGACGACTGATTATATTTGTCGGAGTCATAGCCACTTGATGAACCACCATAACGGTTATGGTCATAATACTGATTTTTCTGTTTTTGCTTTAGTTTTTTATATTTTTCGGCGTCATAGTCCCACGGGTCCATATCGACACCTTTACTTAAAAATTCCTCGTCCATACTTCCTCCAAATATCACTAAATATTATCCAAAATGTATTTTAATAGGGAAAAATGTATAGAAACCATACAAACCTATAAGTACCGCTACAATTGAAAGAAACTTTGATAATCCTGACTTATTTGAGCATTTTGCACCTGCCACAATTGAAAAAGCAGACATTACAAAACCATAAAGCCAATTATCGCCCTGACCTAAAACAAAAGCTAAAATTGAAATTGCAAGAATAAGTATAGATGACAAAAGCTGACCTGCTGAGCCGTTATTTGCCTTAAACAAAATCTTTTTTGCTTTTCTGTATTCTGATGATTCTGACAAATCCTCAATTTCTCTCTCATAGGCAGACACAGAGCTTGACGGAGTATGTCTGCAAGCGTTGCGTGCCTCATTTCTTTTAAGATTTTCATAATACTGGTCAGTTTTTGACGGGCCGCCAAATCCTGCATAATTCGCTTCGGCAGGATTTCCGTATTGGTTAGTTGCACAGCCATTATAGCTATCAGCTTGTGAACTGCCAAATCCTGCGTAATTAGCCTCGGCAGGGTTTCCGTATTGGTTAGATGCACAACCATTATAGCTATCTGTTTGGTGATTGTCATAGCGATTATACTGTTGGTTATTGTATCCGCTATTATCTCTGTAATCATAACGCCTGTCGTTAGAATCGTTATAGTTATTATAGTTGTTACCACTATAGCTGTTTGCCTGATTGCTGCCATATCCTTCTGACTGGTAATTACTATAGTTGTTTGCTTGATTGCTATCATATCTGTCAGATTGATAATCGCCGTAACCACTTGACTGACTACCGGCGTATCTGTCAGCTTGGTCATTAGCATATCCACTTGTTGGGTTATTGCCGTATCTGTTACTGTCATAATATCTGTCAGTATCTACCCCTTGTGACCCTGAATTATAACCCCAAGTATCAACATCATCATTTTTATCTCTGTAAAAATCCATATTCTTATACCCCTATTTATAATTCTATACTCATAGTTGCAAAGGCATTTAAATCTCTGCTTGCTATATTACCGGTAATATATTCATAATAACCTTGTGAGCCTACCATTGCCGCATTATCACCACAAAGCGACTTGTCAGGCATATAAAACTCGTAACCACGCTTATTACATTCATCAGTCAATGTTTGTCGCAAAAGTCTGTTTGCAGAAACTCCACCTGCTACAACAAGTCTGTTGATTTTTAAATCCTCAGCCGCTTTCATAAAATTAGTTGTTAAACAATCTACAACCGCATATCTGAACGAAGCACAAACATCTGCTTTATTAAGCTCCAAACCCTTTTGCTGAGCGTTATGAATTTGATTAATAACGGCAGTTTTTAAACCTGAAAAACTAAAATCATATGGAGCACCATTTACAACAGGTCGTGGAAGCTTGAACGCAAACGGGTCGCCATCCTGAGCAACCTTGTCAAGCTCAATTCCGCCCGGATAAGGCATACCCATTGTTCGTGCCGCCTTATCAAAAGCTTCGCCTGCCGCATCATCTCTTGTTTTACCAATAATTTTCATTTTAGTATAGTCCTCAACCATAACAATATGACTATGACCACCTGAAACTACAAGACAAAGAAACGGAGGTTTTAATTCGATGTTAGAAATATAATTTGATGCAATATGCGAACGAAGATGATGAACCGGAACAAGCGGTAAACCTGTAGAAAGCGACAAACCTTTTGCAAAATTTACACCAACAAGTAACGCACCTATAAGTCCGGGAGCATAGGTTACAGCCAAAGCATCAATATCTGTAAGGCTTAACTGTGCCTGTTCAAGCGACTGCTGTACAACAGGGACTATTGCCTCTGCGTGACGGCGAGAAGCTATCTCCGGAACTACTCCTCCGTAAAGTCTATGTTCATCAACCTGCGATGCTATAACAGACGAAAGAACTCGTCTGCCATCCTCTACAACCGCTGCCGCAGTTTCATCGCAGGAGGATTCAATTGCAAGAATTTTCATATATTATGTACTCCATCCTATTTATTAATAAAATACTTAATTATATCTTGACGCGTTACAATACCAATAAAAACGCCTGAGTCATCGGTAACAGGAATAAAGTTCTGTTTCATTGCTCTATCCAAAAGCTCATCCATTGTTACATCAATTTTTACCGCAGGATTAAACCCATAACGGATAATCTCATTAATATAAAACTTTTCCTGAGCCTTTATGCCTTTTGTGTTTTTTTCCACAATATACCATAAAAAGTCACCTTCGCTGACTGTACCCACATATTTACCATCCTTTGAAATTACAGGAATAGCAGTATATCTGTGAGCATGCATTTTTTCAAGCCCTTGTCTTAGGGTGTTATCTTCAAAAATATATTCAACTGAGTCTTTATGCTTTAAAAGCATTAATACATTCATAGTGTTACCTCAAAAGCGAGTGTCTAACACACATTTCGTGCAGACAGCATCATATTAAATAAAACTTCTATGCCCCAAACTTACCTAATAAATTTTTAAATGCACATAACGAGTGCCTGGCACACATTTCGTGCATACAGCAACATATTAAAATTATATATCATACTAATTCATAATGCAATCATTTTTTAAGAAACACTGATTAAATCGTTTATACATATTGTGCTGTCAGATTTTTCAAGATGTGCAAACAGCTTTAGCGTGATTTACTCAGTGGTTACTTAATATTTTATGATTAATTTGCCGTGTATTTTGATGTAACATATAATCCACCAATAAAATAAACCAAACCAAATGTAAGCAACAATGTTTTTACCTGTAACAATCCGCTTAACATAAAAATAACAGCAGCTATAATTGTTAATGAATACGCTGTCAATACATTCTTAAATCTAAAATAAACAAACCATAAAATAGTATATACTGCAACCAAAACTGCCATTGTCACAAGCCAAAACTTAAACATAACAGGAGTAGTAAAGCCTTTTTCCAAAACGCCAAGATTAAAAGCCATTAAAAACAAACTGAAATATTTCCCGATTTTTTCGATATAAAGCATAGAACGATTTTCGACCAAGCGAAGCTTGCTTTTGTAATCAACCGACTTTGCATATACCACATTCGGGACAAGTATAGATATAATTATTAAGAATCCGTATAAATTTACAAAATCAAATAAATTAAGAAAATTCATTTTTACCTCTATAAATATATTTATACATATTAATATTACCACAAATATGTAAAATTTACAAGTGCAGTAAATTCTATTAATAAATTACCGTTGCTTAGCATTTATTTGGTATCGACAACGATATATATTCTTTTTAACAGTTAATATACAGCAAAAAATATACATAATTGTAAATTTGTACTTGATTTTTCGTTCCGCTAATTGTATTATATGAAGTAGACTAATTTCTTAATCAGGGGTAGATTAAATTGAATAGAGGAAAAGCTAAATTAAAAATAAATGGTAAGCTTTTATTTAATATAGCAGTTGTATTAATTTCTGTTTATCTTATTGTTTATTTTTTTGTTTCCGAGAACGGTATGATTGACCTGCTATCAACACCCGATAGCTTTAATGTTTGGTGGGTACTCCTTGCAGGTATTGTTTTTATATCTAATACAATTATAGACAGTATAGTTTCATTAATTATGATTAGATCAAAATATCCGAATTTCAG
Source organism: Ruminococcus sp. (assembly GCA_036310085.1). Classification (GTDB taxonomy): domain Bacteria; phylum Bacillota; class Clostridia; order Oscillospirales; family Acutalibacteraceae; genus Ruminococcoides. Next base: position 7,441 of record JAXJSN010000051.1, on the reverse strand, counting down.
TTTTTTTGATGCGATAAAAGTATCGTTTGTCGGTGTATTTTTCAGTGCCATAACGCCATCAAGTACAGGCGGACAACCTATGCAGCTATATCTTATGGCTAAGAAAAATATAAGCGTAGGCTTTGGCTCTGCGTGTATGACTCAAAAATTTATAGTATATCAAATAGTTACCACGGCATTTAGTGTCATCGCAATAATCACAAGATTTGATTTTTTTAAAAGTGCATTTACAAATTTTTGGACTACTGCTTTTGTAATTTTCGGACTTTTAACACAGTTGATTATAACCGCAATGTTTCTTCTTGTTTCATTCTCCCATAAAGCAACAGGAAAATTAATCTCATTAGTTGAGAAAATTCTAAATAAGCTTAAATTTATTAAGAACACCGAAAATAAGATAAAAACACTAAGGGTTGAGGTTGAAAAGTTCCATCAAGGAAACAAAGTTCTCTTCACAGACAGAAAAATGCTTGTAAAAATTTATTTGCTTGTAATTGTTCAGGTATTAGCTATTTTATCGGTTCCGTATTTTATTTATCTTTCTTTCGGAATGCCGCAGATAGCCGGCAGTATCGGTGCAACAGTAGGAAATCCATATGATTTTATCTGCATACAATCATTTGTACTGTTCACATCAAACCTAATTCCCCTACCGGGTGCATCAGGCGGTGCAGAGCTTGCATTTACAATGTATTTCGGTCAATTCTTCATACTTGCAGGAGCAAACAAAATCAAGCCTGCAATTCTCCTTTGGAGATTTATCACTTATTACGCCGCAATTCTTACATCTCTTCCTTTTACATACTTTACTAAAGATAAAAACAGAGAAGAAATGCTTGAAAAAGAGCTTAATAAAAAATAACGCACACAATAAAGGAGCAGTCGCACACAACGACTGCTCCTTTTATTATACTTTATCAATATGCATTACCGGAATAAAGCTTGGGTCAAGCTGTTTGATTTTTTCTTTTGCCTTTGCAAAAATTTCGGCACTCGGCATTTTACATTGAAACGGAATTTCCAAATCAAATATAAGATTTGTATGTGTTTCACCTCTGACAATTCTAAAATCGTGAATAGAAAAACTATTATCAATTTCAGTAATTTTTGAAATAACGCTTTCCTTTAGCTCCACCGTATATTCATCATTAACCGCAACGGGGTCCATATGTATGGTAGCCAGACAATTATATTTACATTCAAGCTTCTTTTCGATAAGGTCGATTGCATCGTGTGCTTTTAGAATATCTTCGTCACAAGGCACCTCAGCGTGTAGAGATATTATACACCTACCCGGTCCATAATCGTGTACCATAAGGTCGTGAATACCTACTACAATTTCATCATCAAGAACAGTTTCTTTAATATCATTCACAAATTCCTCAGACGGCGGATTTCCGAGCAATGGAGAAATACTATCTTTGAAAGCATTGATACCTGCAAAAATGATAAACAATGCAACAGCAACGCCAAGCCAACCATCAATATTTACACTTGTAATTTTAGAAATAAGCAAACCGATTAGCACAACACTTGTTGCAATACTATCAGAAAGCGAATCCATAGCCGTAGCCTTTAAAGCAGAAGAATCAATAAGCTTTGAAATTTTCCTGTTAAAGAAAAACATCCATATTTTAACAACTGCCGATATAGATAAAATTAAGATAGAAAAGAAACTAACCTGAGTAACTGCTTCGGGATTAAAAATTTTTCCGACCGAGCTTTTTACAAGCTCAAATCCAACAAACAGAATTAAAATTGATATTCCCAACCCTGTTATATACTCATATCTTCCGTGACCAAAGGGGTGTTCACTATCTGCAGGTCTTCGTGCCAATCTAAATCCTAAAAAGGTTACAACTGAACCTCCGGCATCTGAAAGATTGTTAAATGCATCGGCAATTACCGAAATTGACATAGAAAAAATACCGACCATTAGCTTTAACATAAACAGGCATAAATTCAGTATTATTCCAACTATACCAGACATATTTCCATACGATGCACGCACATCGGGGTTTTGCGTATCCTGACTATTTTTAACAAACAACCTAATAAGTAAGCTGCTCAAACTACCACCTTCTTTTTACAAATCAACTTATTGTATACCATTATATGGCAGTTAGTCAAGAATAACAACAGTATAAATATCAATTATCTGTTTGTAATTTTTCCGATATTTTTGAGTTCTATGGAAATTGTACCATCGGGATTATTTACAAACTCAATATATCTTTCATCTTCAAAGTATTCAACAGGAACGGTTATTTCAATACCGGTATCTGTTTTTATTTTATGATTGCGGTTTGTTCGTACTATCGAGCTTCGCTCCAGTTTAATATCTCTAGGTAATTCCTTTTCAGTCATACGCTTTTCAAATTCTTGTTGCATTATAGGGGAATCAGCAAATACTTCTTCGCTCATAGCAACAGGCGAAAAGCTTTCGGCAACCTCAGAATTTTCAACAATATAGTTTTTAACCTTAGAAACTGCAATGGCTGAATTTGAGCCATACTCTTCCGCAATCTCAGTAGTAATTTCTTTTACAAGCTTTACAGCCTCTTTCACGGAAACATCTGTGGAACATTCAAGTAAAATTTCAGGTAAAACAAGCTCATCCTTACCGTCAATCACTCTTTTTTTATCTACAAATTCAATCTTAAAATCATCTGTGTTAATAATTGCAAATGCATCTATTCTTTGTGACGAATTTGGCAGAATAGCATAATGCTTGATTATCTCATTATGCACACCATTTTCATCGTTTACAACCTGATGTGTAAAAGCTGTTTTATTATAAAGTAAAAACACTCCGAAATAAGTAACATCCTCATATATATAATCTAAAACTAATAAATCAGTTGAGCAAAGCTTATCTGATAAAGCAATTCTGTCATAAAGCACATTACCTATCCAATTTGAAAAATCAATAAATTCAATTTCATTTCTTGTATACTGTTTAAGATATTGTGCAAAACAGCTTTCACTGTTAAATTCGCCACTCTTTTTGCCGGTGTCTTTATGTATTTTTTCAATATGCTTTTCAAGATAGGTACTTACAAAACCGTCTGAAAAATCAAGAAGTTGCTGTGAATATACGCAAACACCTGAATTAAAATCAAGTATATGCAAAATCGCCTTTTTAATAATCATATTCAATACTCCGTTCAAATAAGTATAGATTATATATTATCATTTTCGACAAGTTTTTTCAAGCAGGTAATTCAACACCCTTATTTTTACCGTGGAAAATATCTCACTTCGTTATATCTATCAACAGTTTTGTAAGAAATTAATTATAAACCTTACAGAAAAAAAGTCCGCTCGCATAACGAACGGACTTTTAAAATTAGATATTTAAGATAAATCTTATTCTTCTGTTGCGAAATCTGAAGTTACATCTTCATCGGAAGCGATGATTTCATCTTCATCTACACATTCTTCTTCCCCGAAAATGTTCTTGCTTTCAATCTGTACACCTGCATATCTCTGCATACCTGTACCGGCAGGAATAAGCTTACCGATAATAACATTTTCCTTAAGACCAACAAGCGGATCAACCTTACCCTTAATAGCGGCATCAGTAAGAACTCTTGTTGTTTCCTGGAATGATGCAGCAGAAAGGAAGCTGTCTGTTGCAAGTGCAGCCTTAGTAATACCAAGGAGAAGCTGAGTAAATGTAGCTTCACGCAAGCCTTCTTCACCTGCAGCAATTCTTCTCTTAATCTGCTCATTTTCGTAAAGAACCTCTGTCTTGTCGTAGGTCTGACCAGCCATAAAGCCTGTGTCACCTGCGTCATCAACCTTAACCTTACGCATCATCTGACGAACGATAACCTCAATGTGCTTATCGTTGATTTCAACACCCTGTAAACGGTAAGTTGACTGTACTTCTGAAATAAGGTAGTTCATTACAGCCTCTGGGCCTAGAATTGCAAGAATATCGTGTGGATTTACAGCACCATCGGTGATTTTGTCACCCTTCTTAATCTGCTGACCTTCATGAACCTTTACACGGAAACCGAACGGGATAAGATATGTTCTTTCATCGCTTGTTTCTTTATTAAAGATAACAGCGTGACGAGCATTCTTAATTTCCTCAAATCTTACTTCACCGTCAATTTCACTGATGATAGCAAGACTCTTAGGCTTACGAGCCTCAAAAAGCTCCTCGACACGAGGAAGACCCTGTGTAATATCTTCTGCCGATGCAACACCACCGGTATGGAATGTTCTCATTGTAAGCTGTGTACCAGGCTCACCGATTGACTGTGCGGCGATAATACCAACTGCTTCACCAACAGTTACAGGCTGACGGTTTGCAAGGCTTGAACCATAGCACTTTCTACAAGCACCGTGCTTTGCACGACAAGAAAGAATTGAACGAATCTTAATGCTTTCAACACCACTATTTACAATGATATCAGCATCCTTTTCGCTCATCATAACATCCTTTGATACAAGGACATTACCATTAGAATCGCAGAAATCATCAAGTAAGAATCTACCTACAAGACGCTCGTGCAATCCTTCGATAACATTGGAATCAGTTACCTTAATATCAAAGATTTCAAGACCCTCAGATGTACCGCAATCATCCTCACGAATAATAACTTCCTGAGATACATCAACAAGTCTACGAGTAAGGTAACCTGAGTCAGCTGTACGAAGAGCTGTATCGGCAAGACCTTTACGAGCACCACGAGATGAAATAAAGTACTCGAGAATGTTAAGACCTTCACGGTAGTTAGCTCTGATAGGAATTTCAATTGTCTTACCTGATGTATTGGCGATAAGACCACGCATACCTGCAAGCTGACGAATCTGGCTCATACTACCACGGGCACCGGAATCAGCCATCATAAAGATTGGGTTGTAACGGTCAAGGTTTTTCTGAAGAGCATCTGTAACATCATTTGTAGCCTTTTCCCAAATACGAAGAATTTCCTCGTAACGCTCCTCGTTAGAACGAAGACCGAGCATATATTCTTCACGAACTGTATCAACCTCAACCTCGGCAGCCTTGATAATTTCCTTCTTTGCAGGAGGAATAACAGCATCACAAACAGCTACTGTAATAGCACCCTTAGTTGAGTACTTATAGCCCTGAGACTTGATATTATCAAGAACTACGCTTGTCATCTCTGTGCCGTGAATAAGGAAGCACTTATCTATAATTTTCTTGAGCTTTGACTTGCCTACAAGGAAGTCAATCTCAAACTTAAATCTATTTTCAGGAATACTTCTATCTACAAAACCAAGGTCCTGAGGAACAGGATTATTAAAAATAACCTTACCAATTGTTGTATCAACAAGAGCTGATTTCATTTCGCCGTCGATTTCCATTTCACGGCGAACCTTGATTTTTGAATGAAGGCTGATAATACCTGTCTGATAAGCCATCATAGCCTCATCAACATCACGGAACACCTTGCCTTCGCCCTTTTCTCCGTCCTTATCAAGTGTAAGATAGTAAGAACCGAGAATCATATCCTGTGTAGGAACAGCAACCGGCTGACCATCAGATGGCTTAAGAAGGTTGCCTGCCGCAAGCATAAGGAATCTTGCCTCAGCCTGAGCTTCAGCAGAAAGCGGAACATGAACCGCCATCTGGTCACCGTCGAAGTCAGCGTTGAACGCTGTACAAGTAAGAGGATGAAGCTTTAACGCACGACCCTCAACAAGAACAGGCTCAAATGCCTGAATACCAAGACGGTGAAGTGTAGGAGCACGGTTGAGCATTACTGGGTGACCCTTGATTACAACTTCGAGTGCATCCCAAACCTCGTCCTTAGCTCTTTCAACTGCTTTTCTTGCAGCTTTAATATTAATAACAGCCTTTGTTTCTACAAGGCGTTTCATAACGAACGGCTTAAATAACTCAAGAGCCATTTCCTTAGGAAGACCACACTGGTACATCTTAAGTTCAGGACCAACAACGATAACTGAACGACCTGAATAGTCAACACGCTTACCGAGAAGGTTCTGACGGAATCGACCCTGCTTACCCTTGAGCATATCTGATAAAGACTTAAGAGGACGGTTGTTAGGACCTGTAACCGGTCTGCCTCTTCTGCCGTTATCAATAAGTGCGTCAACTGACTCCTGAAGCATTCTCTTTTCATTACGGATAATGATTTCAGGTGCGTTAAGCTCAAGAAGCTTTTTAAGTCTGTTATTTCTGTTAATTACTCTACGATAAAGGTCGTTAAGGTCAGAAGTAGCGAATCTGCCACCATCAAGCTGAACCATAGGACGAATATCAGGAGGAATTACAGGAAGAACATCGAGAATCATCCATTCAGGACGATTGTTTGAGCTTCTAAAGCTTTCAACAACATCAAGACGCTTTAACAAACGAACTCTTTTTTGACCTGCGGCATCTTCGAGCTCTTCTTTAAGCTGAGCTGAAAGTACATCAAGGTCAATTTCGGAGAGAAGCTTTTTAATAGCCTCTGCACCCATACCTGCCTCAAAGTCATCCTCGTACTTCTCACGCATATCATTGTATTCTTTTTCTGTAAGACACTGATACTTTGCAAGATCACGACAATCACCCGGATCGGTAACTATATACTGTGAAAAATAAAGAATATTTTCAAGAAGCTTTGGTGAAACATCAAGCATAAGTGAAATTCTTGATGGAATACCCTTAAAATACCAAATATGAGAAACAGGAGCCGCAAGCTCAATGTGACCCATACGCTCTCTTCTTACCTTAGAGCGTGTTACTTCAACGCCGCAACGGTCACAAACTTTGCCTTTAAAGCGGATTCTTTTGTATTTACCGCAGTGACACTCCCAGTCCTTTGTAGGACCAAAGATGCGTTCGCAGTACAAACCGTCACGCTCAGGCTTTAAAGTACGGTAGTTGATTGTTTCGGGCTTTTGAACCTCACCGTAAGACCATTCTCTAATCTGGTCAGGGGAAGCAAGTCCGATTTTTATCGAATCAAAAACATTGTTATCTATCATTGTACCGCCTCCTTACATTTCGTCGCTGCCGAAATCATCAAAATCAAAAAGGTTGTCATCATCTTCCTGAACAAGAGAGGATTCATCAAACATATTGCCTTCTTCGCCGCCTTCGTCAAGACCGAAACCGTCCATAGAAGTCATTACGCTTTCCTCGTCAAACTCTGTATCTACTACTTCTACGATATCCTCGTCCTCATCAAACTTCTGCTTGAGGTCAATTTCCTGACCCTGATTGTCGAGTACACGAACATCAAGTGCAAGTGACTGAAGCTCTTTAATAAGAACTCGGAATGATTCAGGAATACCCGGTGAAGGAATGTTCTGACCCTTTACGATTGCCTCGTAAGTCTTAACTCTGCCGACAACATCGTCAGACTTAACAGTAAGAATTTCCTGAAGTGTATATGCAGCACCGTAAGCCTCGAGTGCCCAAACTTCCATTTCTCCGAAACGCTGTCCACCG
>JAXJSN010000050.1:0-43930 GCA_036310085.1 Ruminococcus sp. | reverse complement strand
CGTACACATGATTTCCAATCATGCTCCTTCGGCCAGCTCGGACATCTCTCCAAACACTGTATATTATTATATCAAATAATTCTAAAAAAATCAAGTGCTTTTACAGCAAAAATATAAATTATTTGATATTTATAAACAGAAATAATTTTTAAAATTTGTAAGTATCTGGAAATATGAAAGTTATTCACTAATAGATGATTTAATGCTTTTCAATTTCGTCACGGACTTTTTGCATTTTGGAATCAAGTAAAGCACTCATCTCTGCACACTCACTTAGCTCGCGAGCTGTTAAAGCTAAAGCTTCATCTGATAAATTCTTTTTATATCTTATTTTGTGTTCAAGGTTTGCCCAAAACTCCATGGCAATAGTTCTTAGTTGAACCTCAACCTTCATATAGCGTTTTTCATTTTGAAGAAAAATTGGTATCTCTACTATTAAATGCAAACTACGATAACCATTAGGCTTTGGATTTTTTATATAATCCTTTTTCTCAATAAGTTTTATATCATCCTGCTGTAAAAGACATTCTGCAAGCATATAAATATCATCAACAAATGAACAAATAACTCGTATTCCTGCTACATCCATAAGCTCTGTTTCTATTGAATTGAGAGTAAGCGGCAGTTGCTTTCTGTTTAATTTTTCTCTTATGCTTTCAGGGGATTTTAATCTGCTTTTAATACTGTCAATAGGATTGCGTTCGTGTCGAAGTGAAAACTGTTCGTCAAGCACACGGAACTTTGTTTCTACCTCGAGAATTGCACAGCGATAACACGACATCAACGCTTGCATTTGTTCAATATCTTGTTCAATTTCTGAAATTGAATTTTCATTAAGGTAGTTTGTGAGTTGCTTTGCCAAAATATTAGAATTTATATTATCTGTTATTTGAGCACCAAAAAACATCACAGCTCTATCTGAATTTTCCATTTTATCACCCATAGTCGGAAACATTAATATTGTTTATACTCTATATTGTAGTATAATATAGTTAGCTTAAAATATCAATATGATTAACCTTAAAAATACGATTATTAAATTATTTAATAATTATTTAATATTTCTTTAAGGATTTTTTAATAATTTAAAATATATAATAAATTCATCAAAGGAGGAATTCAGGTGTACCTAAATATTTTGAAAAGAGATTTAAAACGCAAAAAAACAATGAATGTAATTTTGTTGCTGTTTATCATATTAGCAACGACATTTGTATCGAGTAGTGCAAACAATCTTTTAACTGTAACAACTGCTCTTGATGGTTATTTTGAATTGGCAGAGATGCCGGACTACTTTGTTGCTACTATTGATAGAGGCAATAATGCTATTATTAAAATTCTCGATAATGAGCCGAAAGTTGATAGCTATGGTGTTGAACAAATCCTTTATATGACTTTCAATAATATCATTTATAAGGATGAAGATTTTGATGGTGTGCAGGGTACTACAGCTCTTATGAGTTTTGAAGATGCACAAATTAACTATTTTGATAAAAATAATAAGATTATTGAAGAAATAGAAGAAGGCACAATTGTCATTTCTGCAAAATTTATGAATAAGTTTGATATTAAAAGTGGCGATACACTTAAAATCAAGCTTGAGAATGTAACAAAATCATTTAAGGTTGCAGGTAGCTTTAAGGATGCAATGATGGGTTCAGAAATGACAAGTATAATCCGATTTATAGTAAATGATAAGGATTATCAAGATTTTGCATCGGTTGATGAAATTAAAAATCAATACACAGGTAGTTTTTGTTACATAGAAACTAATGATTGTAAAGCAGTTGAAAAAGTAGTTAATGAGCAAAGCAATAATACTATATTTTTAGGTGATATGAATTTAATTAAAACCACCTACATTATGGATATGATTGTTGCCGGCGTTCTTTTGATTATAAGTATTTGTTTGATTATGATTTCCTTTGTAATGCTTGGGTTTACAATAACATTTACGATGTCTGAGGAGTATCGTGAGATTGGTATTATGAAAGCTATCGGTATACGATGCACTAAAATCAGAGTGCTTTATCTGATTAAGTACTTAGCCCTTGCAATTATTGGCGTGACTATTGGATTTTTTACAAGTATTCCTTTTGGTGATATGCTCCTTGGCAGTGTTTCTGCTACTATTGTTTTGATTAATTCAAGTGGATATTTAATAAATCTAATTTGCTCAGTTTTAGTTGCATCAATTATTCTTATGTTCTGCTTTATTTGTACAGGTAAGGTTAAAAAGTTTACTCCGGTTGATGCAATCAGAAATGGCGAAACAGGCGAAAGATATAAGAAAAAGGGATTGTTTAGTCTAAATAAATTGAGTATTAAACCAAATGTGTTTTTAACATTAAATGATGTTTTCAGTAATCCAAGACGCTACGGTATGATAATCCTTATCTTTACTCTTTCACTTTCTCTCGTGCTTGTACTTGTAAATACATCAAATACTTTAAAATCCGATTCACTTATAACAACTTTCGGTCTTACCAAAAGTGATGTGTATTTCTTTAAAGATGAAGGTCAAATGAACTTTATGAGCGAAGATGGTAGAGAAAAGCTTTTAGATGAACTGGATAGCATTGAGAAAAAGCTTGGCGATAATGGTATTCCTTGTGAAGCTATTTATGAAAATATGTTTAAGCTTACTTTTAAGCACGGCGACAATTTATATAAGTCAATCGTACTCCAAGGTGTAAATACAACAACTGATCAATATGAATATTTTGAGGGAACAGCACCTAAAAACACAAATGAAGTGGCTATTACACCACTTATTGCTGAAAAATTGAATGTTGAAATTGGCGATACTATAATAATGAGTCAGATTGAGGGAGAAAATGAGTATATAGTTACTGCATTATTCCAGTCAATGACAAACCTTGGCGAAGGTGTTCGCTTGCACGAGGATTTGGATATAAGCTTTGCACAATCATCTGGATTTTTCGCTTTTCAAGTGAATTTTATGGATAATCCTGATAAAGATGAAATAGTAAACAGAATTGAAAAAATAAAAGATATTTATAATACAACCAGGGTATACACAGCCAGCGAATTTATAAATGTACTTACGGGTACATTTACTGTTGTTGATTCAGTTAAATATTTAGTACTTGCTATTATGATAATAATTGTTATTCTTGTTACAATCCTTATGGAGCGTTCTTTTATCATAAAAGAACGAAGCGAAATTGCGTTATTAAAGAGTATAGGTTTTAAAAACAGCACGCTTATCACTTGGCATACTTTAAGATTTGCGTTAATAACAATAATATCCGCAATAATTTCAATCGCAACAATAGTGCCGTTTACACATCTTACAGTAGGTCCTATATTTAGTTTTATGGGAGCAAAAAATGGTATGCAGTACGAGATTGTACCACTCGAAATATTTGCTATTTATCCGATTATTATACTTACTGTTGTTATGATTGGTGCGTTTGTTACAGCACAGCATATAAGAAGCATCTCAGCATCTGAAATCTCGGGAACAGAATAATTGAAAGGTGAGAATGAATTATGAGTACAATATTAGAGGTTAAGAATCTTTGTAAGACATATATCGTAAACAAAAGACAAAATAATGTCCTTAAAAATGTAAACTTTACAGTTGAAGATGGCGAAATGATTGCAGTTATGGGTCCGTCAGGCTCAGGTAAATCAACCTTGCTGTATTCTATTTCGGGAATGGATAAAGCAACTGCCGGCGAAATTCTCTTTAACGGTAAGGATATTTCAAAGCTTAATTCAAAACAACTCGCTGATTTAAGACTTGATGAAATGGGCTTTATTTTTCAGCAAATGTATATGCTTAAAAGCCTTTCGGTGCTTGATAATATTATTTTGCCGGCATCACAGTCAGTAAAAAATACAATGACCAAAAAAGAAAAGGTTGAATACGGCAAGGAGCTTATGCGTAAGCTAAATATCATTGATATAGCTGATAATGATATTAACGAGGTTTCAGGCGGTCAGCTTCAGCGTGCTTGTATTTGCAGAAGTATGATTAATAAACCTAAGATGATTTTTGCAGATGAGCCTACAGGTGCTTTAAATAGAGCAAGTTCTGATGAGGTTATGGATGAGCTTGCAAAAATTAACGCAGAAGGAACAACCATTATGCTTGTAACACACGATGTAAAGGTTGCCGCAAAATGCACAAGAGTAATTTATATTGTTGACGGCAACATAAAAGGAGAGTATAATTTAGATAGATTTACCCAAGGTAGCGATTTAAGACAGCGTGAACGCAATCTCAATAACTGGCTTATGGAGCTTGGTTGGTAGCGGTGTGACACCGCCCACAAATCGAGCAGACAGGTCAGTGTTAAAATACAACTTAGTATCCCGAATCTGACTGCACAACAAAGCTTTACACTCTCGCTTTAGGTGTGACACCGCCCACAAATCGTGAAGATAGGTTAGTATTATATATGACTTATTTTCCCGAATCTGACTTCACAACGAAACTTATACTCTCGCTTTCGGTGTGACACCGCCCACAAATCGAGCAGACAGGTCGGTGTTAAAATACAACTCAGTATCCCGAATCTGACTGCACAACGAAACTTATACTCTCGTTTTCGGTGTGACACCGTAAATAAATCGTATAAATAGGTAGATTTATAATTAAATTTCATAAAATATTCAACCTTGCAGGGTAAACTAATAGTTGCTCCTGCAAGGTAGATTTTATATATAGATGGTGAGATTATTTGAAAATTAATTTTTATGGTGATGATAGTAATTATGAGGTAAATACTTTTGAACCATCACAGCCGACTGAAGAACAAAAGCTTATTTATAAAAAGTTTAGAGTTCTGACTATATCAGCATTCGCTTTGCTCATATACCTATTGTTTCAAGGTATGATAATGGTTGGTTTAAGATTGTTGTTTGTAGATGATATATTGACAAAGACTTTTGCCCTTGGTATTGAGGTAGTTACACTTGCAATGTGTATTTCGATATGTGTTGGGTACAAGTATCTAAATCATTATCTTTCGTATGCAAACTTAGGTGTTATTGTAGGTGCTGAGCTTATATTTATTGTTGCTCAATTGTTTTTATTTAATTTTTGCGTTCCTTTCCTATATTATATTTTGATTTTTGTATCAATTATTTTTGCTATTTACATTCTTAAGTTTTTAAATTGTAAATTTAAAATAAGGGTGTTAATATCTTTGATTCCTGTTTTAATATTAATTACAACCGGTGTTGTATATCTTAGAGGATTAGAGTATACACCAAGATATATCTACATATCAAATAACGGATATTCCGATAAAGTAAGTGATAATTCAAATTACTACTATAAAAAAGCCTGTAAACGGAGAAACTGACGACGGAGATTATATAGACGAAATCCTGTTACTTACAAACACTATGTCAAATACTATTTACGGAATATTCAGCGTAGAAGATTTTGAATATCTGGAAGATTTGTACAGCAGAATGTTTTCTGCCAATGATGTAATTAACTTTCATAATAGATATAACGAAGAATTCTTCAAGAATAATTGTTTGTATTTTTCTATTATCGAGCTTGAAAATAAATATGATACTGTAAAATGTACAGAGATTCAACAATCTTACATGTATGCTCGACCTGTGATAGAATACACAAAAAGCACAATTGACAAAGGCTCTGAAGATAGAGCTATATGTATTATGGTATTTGAAGTTACCTTGGAGGAATATAAAGAGAAATTCGATACAATTGCAGGCTTTACAGTTGATAAGGCGAAATTTATTTATAAATAGGCTAAAAAACAAAAGGAGTGTTAATATGAGCGACATACTTATAGTTGAGGACAATATAGAAATGGGAAGCCTGCTTTGCGATTTTTTGGAAACAGAGGGTTATACAACACAGATTTGTACAAATGGCGAAGATGCAGTTAAGTATTATACAAAAAACGGTGCAAAGCTTGTGGTGCTTGATTTAATGCTACCCGGTATAGATGGCCTTGCTGTTTGCAGTAAAATCCGAGAAACCTCAAATACTCCTATTATTATAGTTAGTGCAAAAACCGAAAAAGATGATAAACTTAACGGTTTATTACTTGGTGCGGATGATTATATCGAAAAACCTTATGATATTGATATTTTGATTGCTAAAATCAATGGTATTTTTAAACGCAGATATACCAGTTCTACAATAACAAGTGGTAATTTGACAGTTGATAAATCTGCAAGAATTATTTTTAAAAATGGTAAACCGCTTGAGCTTACTCAAAAGGAATTTGAGCTTTTGGTATTATTTATCGAAAATCAAGGTAAGGCACTCAGTAAAGAAATGATTTTTAATAAAATTTGGGGAGCGGATAGCTTTAGCGAACAGCAAACTCTGACAGTTCACATAAAATGGCTTAGACAAAAAATTGAAGACGACCCTAAAAAGCCTAAAAAAATTATGACTGTTTGGGGTGTAGGATACCGCTATGAGTAAAGGGGAGAGCTAAATTGAAAAGCTTTCGATTTTTATTTATTTTAGTTTGTACTGCGATTATTATATCGTTTGTTATTTTAAATGTTTCATTATTTTCAGAAAGTAAAAGTACAGCTGGCAGACCATATCGTGTAGAAGCAAATCGAATAGAACAATTAATTTTACATAACAAAAGCGTACAGCTTGAGGATTATGAGTATATTAAAGCTGTAGAAATATTGACTTCAAGCAACGAATCAAGCTTTTATAAAACTGATAGTGATTATATTATTCGTAAGATAAATGGGCAAACCTATCGCTTTGATTATTACTATTTACCTCAAAATAATTCAATTGTTTTCACTGCTAATGCTGTATTGTCGATGATTTCAATTTTTGTTTTAGGTTTACTTGTATTTATATATTTTAAGATTATAAAGCCTTTTTATAGATTAGAACAAATGCCGTATGAGCTTGCAAGAGGTAATCTTACAATGCCTCTCGAAGAACAAAAGCAAGTGTTTTTCGGTAAGTTTTTGTGGGGGATGGATTTACTAAGAGAAAAACTTGAAAAACAGAAAAAAGATGAGCTTGAACTCCAAAAAGAGAAAAAAACGCTGGTTTTATCTTTGTCACACGATATCAAAACGCCTCTTGGTGTTATAGAATTGTACTCAAAGGCTTTGCAGAGAGATTTATATAAGGATGAAAATAAGAAAAAAGAGGCAGCTGCAGGAATTTCTGAAAAATGTAAGGAAATTAAAGGTTATGTCGATGAAATTATCAAAGCTTCAAATGAGGATTTTCTCAGCCTTGAGGTAAATAATGGCGAATTTTATTTATCACAGCTTATTAAAAAAATAAACTCTTTTTATAAGGATAAACTTGAACTACTTAAAATTGATTTTTATATAGATAAATATAATGATTGTCTTTTGCAGGGCGATATTGACCGTGCGGTTGAGGTTGTGCAAAATATAATCGAAAATGCAATAAAATATGGTGACGGAAAAAGTATTTCGTTATCCTTTGACGAGGAGGACGGTTGTTGTGTTGTGTCAGTTACTAACAGCGGTTCTCATCTTCCCGAAAATGAGCTGGTGCATATATTTGACAGCTTTTGGCGAGGGTCAAATTCTTCTAGCGAAACAGGCAGTGGTTTAGGACTTTACATTTGCCGTCAGCTTATGTATAAAATGGGCGGAGATATTTTTGCTCGACTTAATGATGATAATATGACTGTTTCAGTGGTATTTTCTATAACTTAAATAGTGAAGCAACTTATCGTTATAGGTATTTTATTTAATTTACTATAAAAATTTACAAAAACAAGTTAAAAATAATTAAAAATAACAATAATGTATCCGTATATTCCTTGACTTAAATTGTTGTCTGTGATAAAATACAATTATAGCATTATATGCAGTGAAAATATAGTAAATTTTACTGTTTTGATGTTTTTGTGTTCGGACAAAGCAATCGGTGTGATTGTGAAAAAATTTAGAAAGGAAATACTTTTATGGAAAAGAAAAAAGAATTCCAACCGTATATTCCTGCGAGTAAAGTTACCCCTGAATTGACTGCTACTTCAATTATAATGGGTATAATTCTTGCTGTAATATTCGGTGCGGCAAACGCATATTTGGGACTTCGTGTTGGTATGACTGTATCGGCATCAATTCCTGCGGCAGTAATCGCTATGGGCGTAATCCGTGTTATTATGCGTAAAAACTCCATTTTGGAGAGTAATGTTGTTCAAACTATTGGTTCAGCAGGTGAGTCACTTGCGGCAGGTGCTATATTTACGCTTCCTGCTTTGTTTTTGTGGGCTAGGGAAGGTGTTATGGAAAAGCCTAACCTGGTTGAAATTACTCTAATTGCTTTAATTGGCGGTCTTTTAGGTGTATTCTTTATGGTACCGCTTCGTAACGCTCTTATCGTGCGTGAACATGGTGTATTACCATATCCTGAAGGACAGGCTTGTGCTGAGGTGCTTCTTGCAGGTGAAGAGGGCGGAGCAAATGCCTCTACTGTTTTTGCAGGTATGGGATTTTCTGCTTTGTTTAAATTTATTATTGACGGCTTAAAAATTGTTCCCGGTGAAGTTTCAATTGAAGGAACTGCTAAGAACTATCCGGGTGCTATCGGCACTCAGATTTATCCTGCTGTAATGAGCGTTGGTTACATCTGTGGCCCAAGAATTTCTTCTTATATGTTCGCAGGCGGTGTTCTTAGTTGGCTTGTGCTTATTCCTGCAATAGTTATTTTTGGTAGTAGCATCACAATGTATCCGGGTACAATATCTATCGGTGAGATTTTTGCAACTGAAGGTGCTGGCGGTATTTGGGGTACTTATGTTCGTTACATCGGTGCAGGTGCACTTGCGGCTGGTGGTATTATCAGTCTTGTTAAGTCATTACCTCTTATTGTTCGCACTTTCCGCGACGCTATTAAAGGTATGTCATCAGGTGGCAAAGGCGGTACAGAGAGAACTGCTCAGGAAATAAATATAAAGATTGTTCTTATTGCTATTCTTATCCTTACACTTGCTGTTTGGCTTATTCCTGCAATTCCTGTATCACTTGTCGGTGCAATTATTGTAGTTATTTTTGGTTTCTTCTTTGCAACCGTTTCTTCAAGAATGGTTGGTCTTGTAGGTAGTAGTAATAACCCTGTTTCAGGTATGGCTATTGCTACACTTCTTATTGCAACATTAATTCTTAAAATTACAGGTGATGTTGGTGCATCAGGTATGCAAGCTGCTATTGCAATTGGTTCAATTATTTGTATTGTAGCCGCAATTGCCGGTGACACATCACAGGACCTTAAAACAGGCTATCTTCTTGGTTCTACACCTAAAAAACAACAGATTGGTGAAGTTATAGGTGTTGTAGCCGCTGCCTTTGCGATTGGTGCTACACTCTATCTGCTTGATAGTGCATGGGGCTTTGGCTCAAAAGAGCTTGGTGCTCCTCAGGCAACTCTTATGAAGATGGTTATCGAGGGCATTATGGGCGGAAATCTCCCTTGGGGACTTATTCTTCTCGGTGTGTTTATTGCAATTGTTGTTGAGCTTGTAGGTGTTCCTGTTCTTCCTTTTGCAATTGGCGTGTATCTCCCTGTACAGCTCAATGCTTGTATTATGGTTGGTGGTCTTATTCGTTTATTCTTCGATAAGATGAAAGAAAGCGACAAGAAAAAGGGTATTATCAACAACGGTATACTTTTCTGCTCAGGTATGATTGCAGGTGAGGGTCTTGTAGGTATTCTCTTAGCTATTCTTGCTATATTTAATGTAAGCGAAATTCTTGACCTTTCAACTGTATTAAATCTTCCTCCTGTTGTATCAAATGTAGGCAGTCTTGTTGTATTTGGATTGATTGTTCTTTCACTCCTCAAATTCAGTCTATGGAAAAAACAGCCTAAAAAGGAAGTTAAGGCGAAAAAATAATTTATGAGTAAAAAGAAAAACATAATATCTAAGAACTATCTTGACAAAATCCCGTCCCGTCCTTCATCAATTGGATGGAAAAAGGATGAAAAAGGTATTGTTACTCTTGAAATTGAAAATAAAGGCTGGGCAAATTTTCTTGCACAAAAGTTTTTTAACCGTCCTCGTGTAAGCTATGTTCACCTTGATAAGCTTGGTAGCTTTGTATGGCCACTGCTTGACGGGAAAATGACAATAACTGAACTTGGTAAGCTTGTAGATGCTGAATTTGGCAAAGAAGCTCATCCTCTTTATGAAAGATTGGCACGGTATTTTCAGATTCTCGATAGCTACCACTTTATTAAGTGGATTGAAAAAGATTGATTTTAACCTACCCCTGCACAGAAATGTGTGGGGGTAGGTTATTGTAGAAAAAATGATTGTAAGCATATAAGGTATTATTATTAATAAAAGTCATAAAAAACCCTCTCATAAAACCTTTTACAGTTTTACGGGAGGGTTAATTTATTACTTAAATTTCAGCAAGATATTTTTGAATTGCAGTTACATCATTAATATCTAACTTTTCGTTGTATTCAACATCAGAAGCAAAGCTTTGATTTTCATCAAGTTTTTCAAGGCTTGCTATATTCATCTGAAGAAGAGTTGCATCTTTAATATTTACAGCACCATCGTTATTTACATCGCCGATGGCAATAAATTTATAATTATTATCTGTAGCATATGTCTTTGTTGTTGAGTTTTCATTAGCAAATAAAGTTAAGTCTTCCGGACAAGCTACAAAAGGGTTTGGTATGATTTCGGCATCACTTGTTATTCTTACTCTTTTTAATGCATAGCAACCGGCAAATGCAATAGAATTTATTTTCTTTATACTTTTAGGAAGAACTATTTCGGTAAGATTCTGAGCACTTGCAAAAGCGGCATTGGAAATTTCTTCTACACCTTCTTCAATTTTAATTGTACTAAGTTCATAGCAACTGCTAAAAGTATACGGAGCTACTGTTTTCAATGATGATGGAATAGTAATGCTTTTAAGCCCTGAGAACATAAATGCATTATTACCTGTTGTTTCAAGATTTGCAGGTAAGTCAATTGATGTAAGGCTATATGTTGAATAAAACGCATAATTGTCAATATGAGTAAGAGTATCTGGAAGAGATACATTCTCTAACGCTCTGCATTCTTCAAATGCATATTCGGGAATGGTTGTTACACTTTCAGGAATAACAATACTTTTCATATTCTTACACCATCTGAAAGTGTAACTTCCTAAAGAGGTAACTTTTGATGGAATAACAATACTTTCCAATTCGTAACAATCACTAAATGCTGATTTTCCTATAGTTTGTAAATTATCAGAAAAATTTACAGATTTTAGATTTTCGCAAGCATAAAATGCATAGTCATCAATTTTTGTAACTGAATCCGGAAGTGTAATACTTGTAATACTGTTAGCACGCCAAAAAGCTTCTTTACCGATTGATGTAACAATTCTGCCATCTACTCTGTCAGGAACAACGAGATCTATATTTTCCGGACTTGTACCTACATAACCTACAATCTCGGCTGTGTTAAATAAATCCTTGGTGTACTTAAAGTTCTCACAGGTAAATACCTCTTTTTCTTCAACTTCTGTTGCATTAACAGAAAGCGTTGTTGTGCTTATTGCAGAAGAGGTCATTGCAACTGCAAGAAGTGTAGTGATGATTTTTTTAAAATTCATTTTAATACCTCCAATTATAATTTTTCAAGAAATTCTGTTGTTGCTTTAATTACTTCTTTTGGTTTGTGTGAGTATATCTCATGATATCCGGGTATATGAGTATATGTACAATTTCCGAGCATTTCCATATATGGGTCTATTGCATCGGATTTTATAGTTTTAGCTTCATCTGCTCTCAACGCCCATATTTCATCCATCTTTTTATCATCATTAGGATTTAAATCGCTTTCTAATCCCATTTTTGTATAAAGGGAGTCTATATACTCTATCATTTCTACCATATCTTCTTTTGTGTATGTTGTAGCGTCAATAAAAAGTTTTGGTATATCGTTTTTCTTAATTGAATTATGAGCTTTAGTTATGTTATCCAAAGATAATTTTGCTTCGGAATACATTGCAAATGAATATGGGGAATTATACCAAAAGGCTTTTGATGCTTCAACATTTTCTTCAGTAGCTGAAGCCCAAGGTTTTAGTGGTTCAAATACATCTAATAATCTAAATAAACCGGCTTTGGTGCCAACTGCATTAATAAAATCATCAGCACTAACACTCCATACTTCGGGATCCTTCTCAAAAGCTGAAAGGTCCGATATAACAGTAGTATCAAGATAAATAACTGCTTCAATTTCATCAGGATATGTACTTTCCCAATAAGATGAGTAAACACCGCCTAAAGAATGAGCCATAAGAACATAAGGAGCTTCGCAACCTGAATTTTTAAGGGCATTACGATAATCATTTACAATTCTATCAATTGTCTGTTCTTCAAATGTATCATCGCTTAAACCATAGCCTGCTCTGTCAATAACAACAATTTTATTATCTTTCGATAAACTTTCGGTAATATTTTGAATACCAACAGCATAGTCAGTTGAGCCCATACCAGAAATACCTACAATTGTATGTTTTCCGTTTTCGTTGCCGTAAATATGTGTGTTAAGGTTATAGTCGCCAACTGAAACAGGGTTTACATAGCCATTGTCAGTAAGGTATTGCTTTTCTTGAGAATTATTATATCTATCAAATATAAAAACTGATAAAAGAAAAACAACGCAAATAATCAAAATTACAAAAAATATATTTCGTATAAATTTTAGAACTTTTTTACCCATTTAATTATCCTCGCTTGCTATATTATTTTATACAAGTACTCATACCGGCAATATGCTTCTGAATTTCAGTAACATCATTGATATTTACAGTCTTATCGCTATTTACATCTGCAGCAGGATTCTTTGCAGAGAAAATACTGTCTAATCCGGCACAATCTTTTTGTATGTCAGTAACATCTTTAATATTTACAGTACCGTCACCGTTTACATCACCAGCTTTAAGAGTATCTATTGCAATAAAATTCATATTGAATTCTTTGGCATATTCTTGTGCATATGTATTGCTGTAGCCATAAATAGTTACACCGCTTAAACCCATATATAAAAACGCATTATATGAAATATCGTTCACACTTGCAGGCATATATATTTTAGTAAGGTAATTTTTGCTGGTAAAAACATAATCGTTTATAGTAGTGAAGCCATCAGGTAATTCAACACTACTTAAATAATATAAACCATTAAATGCACTTTCTGAAAGAGCTAAAGTACCTTCTTTAATCTTTACATTTGTGATTGAATTTGTATTATAGCCTTTATATTTATATAATACAGGGCCGGCATAAATAAATCCTTCCGGCTGAGAATCATACCATGTTGTTGCAGTGAATGCGTCATATCCAATTAATTTTAGGCTGTTTGGGAAAGTAATATTTTCTAAATAATAACATTTATAAAACGCATTAGGGTGAATGGAACGCAAATTTTTAGGCAATACTATATCTGTAAGTGCACAGTTGTAAAAGGCTTGGCTACCTATAGAAGTAATGTTGTTGTGAAATTTAACTTCTTTAAGTGAAGAACAGTTATTGAATAAAGCGTCAGGGATTTGTGTCAAATTGCTCGGGATATTAATTTCGGTAAGTGACTCGCAATTAGAAAAAGCACCGATATCTATTGTTTCAATAGAATCAGGGAGATTAATATTTTCTAAATTATGACATTCATAAAATGCATAATATTCAATTTCTTTTAATGTTTCAGGTAAAGAAACAGATTTTAAAGTTTCACACTGAGCAAAAGATTGATAATTTATTTTAGTAATACCATTTGGTACGATAACTTCTTCGATATAAGTAGCATTTCTAAAAGCATAAGGCGAGATAGATACTGTATTGCTACTTAGTACTATTGGCTCAGTAGTTTCACCTTTAAATTCATATAGAACATTACCGGCATAAACAAGTCCATTTCCTTTATTATTGTACCATGCTGTTTCTCTAAATGAATTCTCCTCTACAAATGTTAGTGTACTTGGAAAACCGATAATAGAAAGGTTTTCGCAGTAAGCAAAAGCATCATATTCAATATCTGTTACACCATAAGGAATTGATATATGAGTTAACGCATTACAGTTTCGGAATGTATCATTCTCAATTTTTGTTATTGAATTTGATAATTTAACTTTTTCAAGGGCAGTGCAACCTGAAAAAGCAAATGAACAGATTGTTTTTACGCTATTAGGGATAGATACCTCTTTTAATTGAGTACATTGATAAAATGCATATTCGTCAATATGATTAATAGTGTCGGGAATTTCTACACTTACGATTCTGTCCCTGCTAAATGCCATATATCCTATAGATGAAACTACATATTTATCTATCTTAGATGGGATAACGGCATTTGATGAACCAACATAATTTGATATTTCTGCAGTTCCGTCTTCGAGAACATAATAGTAAAAATCACCACTTTTAATTTCAGAACCAACACTTTCTGCTTTTACGGTAGCGGCAGTTACAGGCATTGTAACAGCTTGAGTTGATACTGCTATTAATGCAGTAAGAACTATTGCTAAAACTTTTTTACATTTCTTCATACGAATACTCCTTTGCTTTAATAAAATGAATTTTGCCATATAATATAGGCGTTATTTATTGATTATTTTTTCGGCACACTTTATGCCGTCAACAGCAGCGGAAATTATACCACCTGCATATCCGGCACCTTCTCCGCAGGGATATAAGCCTTTAATTAAAATGCTTTCAAGCGTATCAAAATTTCGTAAAATTCTGATAGGGGAGGAGCTTCTTGTTTCTACAGCAGTAAGGATTGCATCTGCACAAGCAAAGCCCTTAAGTTTGTTATCCATTGCGGTTATTCCTTGCTTCATAGACTCGCAAACAAAATCAGGTAAAAATGTATTCAAATTACTAAAGGTGTAATCCGGTCCTATGCTTGGAATAACATCACCGATTTTTGTACTTTTGACATTATTAATAAAGTCTTCAACTCTTTGAATAGGAGCATTATAGTTACTGCCACCAGCAATAAAGGCGTTTTCTTCAAGTTTTCTTTGAAAGTGCATACCTGCAAGTGGTGAATCACTTGCAAAATCTTCGGGAGTAACACTTACAAGCAAAGCGGCATTTGAATTATTTTCGTTTCGGGCAAATTCACTCATACCATTTGTTACAAGCATATTTTCTTCGCTTGAAGCATTTACTACCTTGCCGCCGGGGCACATACAAAAAGTATAAACGCCTCTGCCGTTTTGCAAATGAACATTCATTTTATAGCTTGCGGCACCTAAAGAGTTGTTACCTGCAAATTTACCGTACTGAGATTTATCTATGTTTTCTCGTAAATGCTCAATTCTTGCTCCTACAGAAAAGGCTTTTGGTTCAAGAGGGATATTTTTATTATAGAGCATTTCAAAAGTATCTCTTGCACTGTGTCCGATAGCAAGAATAATGTTATCAGTTTCTATAATTTCAGTTTTGTTATCTCTGGAAATCTTAGCACCGATAACGCAATTATCCTTTGTAATTACATCAATTAGCTGAGTTTCAAAAAGTACAGTACCGCCAAGAGATATTATCTCATTTCTGATATTCTTTACAGTATCTTTTAGTTTGTCTGTACCTATATGTGGCTTTGCATTATATAGGATTTCATCAGGAGCTCCGTGATTAACAAATTCAATTAGGACTTTTCTTTGTCTTGAATCCTTAGTGCCGGTATTTAGCTTTCCGTCAGAAAATGTACCTGCTCCGCCTTCGCCAAACTGAACATTTGAGTTGGTATTAAGCTTGCCTGCAGTCCAAAATGAGTTTACATCCTGAGTTCTTTTATCTACATCACAACCTCTTTCGATTATTATAGGCTTTGCTCCACTCTGAGCAAGAATTAGACCTGCAAAAAGACCTGCCGGACCCATACCAACTATAACAGGAGAAGTTTGTTTACTCCATTTTACAATATCGTAGCTGTAAGGCTTAGCAATAGCAGCATCTTTAGCTCTTTTACAAACCTTTTCTTCGTTTATATTAAGCTCTACATCAATTGAGGAAAGGAAAAATATATTCTCCTTTTTTCTTGCATCAATTGAACGGCGAAATAATGAACAGCATATAATTGATTTTTGGTCAATACCAAGGTGTTTTGCAACTTTTTTTCGTATTATTTCATCGTTATAATCAAGAGGTAGATGTATATTATTAATTCTTATCATAGATTTTCACCAATCAAATGTCCGCTTGAAAAAGCAAAATGCAGATTGTATCCACCGCACTCGCCACAAATATCAATTGCTTCTCCGCAGACATAAAGTCCTTTAACTTTTTTTACTTGCATATCGTATGGATTAATCTCATCTGCGTTTAATCCGCCAATTGCACATTGTGAAGCATCAAAATTGCTATTAGATGCTACTATAAAACTCATTTTCTTTATTGTACCAGCTATCAGCTTGATTTCTTTATCTGAAAGTGATGAACATAGCCTTGAAAAATCTTTAATATCATTCATTTTTAGTAAAATCTGAGTAATTCGTTTTTGCAATACACCTGTAAAAATACAATCAATTGGCATATTTCCAAAAAGTTCTTTTTGATTTTTGATAAGCGTAATTACATCATAATATGAATAATCAGGCAATAAATCAATGCTTATAATATCATTAGGTTGACTGTATAGTGATAAATTAAATACGCAGATACCTGATAGCGAAGTGTCGGTAAATTGGATTTCTCCATATTCACGCTTTAACTCCTTGTTGTTTCGTGCAAGAGCTACCGAACCTGCTACTCGAACACCCTTTAAAGCTTTTAGTAAATCACTTTTAACTTTAATAGGACAAAGGGCAGGGGAGAAAGGGGTAAATTTTAATCCGAAATTTTTTAGGTAATCTGCGGCACTTGCAGTTGAACCAAGCTTTGGCGATGCTTTTGAGCCACAAGCAATTACAAGCTTATTACTATTAAAGTTTTGAGTATCAGTAGTAACCATAAATCCGGAATTATTTCTATTTATTTTTTTAATATTTTCATTGCAAAAAATATCAACATTTAATCTTTCGCACGCAAAACGCAAAACATCAAGTACTGCACTTGCTTGCTTGCAAAGTGGATAATATCTACCCTCGTTGTCTGAAAAAGATAAAAGACCAAGGCTTTTAAAAATATCTAGTACATAATCAGTTGTGTACTTTTCAAATAGCTTATCTACTAATTTTTTACCGCTGCCAAAGTATTTATCAGCAGAAATATTATAGTTAGTAAGATTACATCTGCCGTTACCTGTTGAGAGTAGCTTTTTGCCGATTCGGTCATTTTTTTCAATTATAGCAATTTTAATTTTATTATTTTTCTGTTTAGCGGCAATTGCACACATCAAACCCGATGCACCGCCGCCTATAATTATAGCATCATATTTATTTATGTTCATAAAAAACCTTACCCTAACACGAAAACAAGGCAGCATATAGCTGCCTTAGTGAATTTATAATTAATGAGGTGTAAATAAAGCACTTAAACCGCCAAGTACCCCCATACTTGCAAGACCCATAATAATACCTGCAAGAACTACACCGCACATAACAGCAACAACGCTCTTTTTGAATCCCATATCAAGAAGACTTGCGGCTAGTGTACCGGTCCACGCACCTGTGCCCGGAAGAGGAATACCTACAAAAAGTAATAATGCGATAAATAAACCGCTGCCAGCTTTTGCTTGAAGTTTTTTACCACCTTTTTCGCCTTTTTCAAGACAAAATCTAAAAAACTTACCGATGAATTTTTTATCTGAACCCCAAACTAGAACTTTTCTTGCGAAAAAATAAATTATTGGAACTGGAAGCATATTACCTAAAATACAAATAATATATGTAAGTACCGGATTTTCAGTCATTAAACCCATAGCTGTCGCAAATGGAATTGCACCTCTAAGCTCAACAATAGGTACCATTGAGATAAAAAAGATAATTAGATAATTAATAAGCATAAGTTCTCCTTTCAAAAATGGCTAAAATAATAACTTTGACAATTGTTAAATATTATATCAAAAAAAAGGCAGTTTTTCAATATTGAAATTCATATTTTATTCGATAAAAAACACTACACTTTTATTTAATTTGATAATATTTTCTCGGTTCATTGACATTGATTGTTGTTTTAAGTAAAATAAGAAAGGTGATTTTTATGAATAAGCTTTCTGCATCTTGGCAATTTAAACTTTTTGTTTTTTTGCTTACAGGTGGATTTATAGGCTTTGCTTTTATAAACTCAGCTATGCCTGCCGATGTATCAAGTAATGACAGCAAGTGGGTGCTTGAGTTTATACAATCCATAATTAACAGTACTGGTTTAAATATTGAGCTTACTGAGTATTTTATACGAAAAACAGCACATTTTACTGAGTATGCGGCAATTGGTGCTATGTTTATGATGTGTGGATATTCTTTTGATAAGCTCAAACCTTATCGGTATTATTCAACTATGCTTTTTGCAGGGATTTTAACCCCTGTAATTGATGAAACTATTCAGCTTTTTGTATCTGGTCGTTCAGGTCAGCTTACTGATGTTTGGATTGACTTTAGCGGTGTTGTTACCGGACTTTTGGTTATGTTTGTTATTTTGTTTAGTTATGTTAGAATAAGGAAATGGCATAAATAGCTTTATATATAGATTTGTTTTTTAGAAAGAGGTATGGTGTTTTGATGAAAAAGGAAGTTCAACGAACAGAAAACAAGATGGGTGTTATGCCTATACCAAAGCTTATTTTAAATATGTCATTGCCGGCAATATTTTCAATGACTGTTATGGCTTTGTACAATATTGTAGACAGCATATTTGTAGGTCGTTATGATCAGGATGCACTTACGGCTATTTCCCTAGCGTATCCATTGCAAATGATGTTGATTGCAGTATCTGTAGGTACCGCAATCGGTGTAAATTCACTTGTATCCAGACGACTTGGCGAAAATAATTATGAATACGCAAATTCTGCCGCAACTCACGGACTTATCACTTGCATTTTTAGTTCTATTCTATTTATAATTTTAGGACTTTTTATAGCACATCCGTTTATGAGTATGTATACTGATAAACAATCTATTATTGATTATGGTACTGAGTATCTTACAATCGTTCTTTGTTTCTCTGTATTCTCAATTATTCAGGTTATGATTGAAAAAACACTTCAGGCAACCGGTAATATGATTTTTCCTATGCTTTTTCAGCTAGTGGGTGCTATTGTTAATATTATTTTTGATCCCTTGCTTATTTGGGGTTATGGTCCATTTCCTGAAATGGGTATATCAGGTGCCGCTACTGCTACTGTTTTTGGTCAGTTCTGCGGTATGCTATTTGCTGTTATAGTGCTGTTTTGTATGAAGCACGAAGTACATATTTCATTTAAGAATTTTAAAGTTGATTGGAATATAATCAAAAATATTTATTCAGTTGGTTTCCCTTCAATAATTATGCAGTCAATTGGCTCTATTATGATTATTGGAATGAATGCAATTCTTTCAGTATCACAGGCGGCTGTTACAGTACTTGGTATTTATTATAAGCTCCAGAGCTTTGTATTTATGCCTTGTTTTGGTCTTAATCAAGGTGTTATGCCTATTATTGGTTACAATTACGGTGCTAAAAGAAAAGATAGAATGTATTCTGCTTTAAAGTGCGGCATTTCAATTGCCGGTATTATTATGGCTTTAGGTACTTTAATGATGTGGACAATGCCTGAAATGCTTATTTCTTTATTCGGCGGTACCGATGAACTAATGGAGCTTGGTTCATATGCATTCAGAATAATCAGCTTGTGCTTTATTCCTGCGGCTGGTGGTATTTTATTTACAACAATGTTTCAAGCTGTCGGCAAAGGTATCAGAAGTCTTATTATGTCATTCTGTCGTCAGCTTGTGCTTATTCTTCCGATTGCTTTTATTCTCTCAAAAACAGTTGGTGTTACAAATGTATGGTATGCTTTTCCGATTGCTGAAATCGGAGCATTAACACTTGCTATAGCATTTTTTATAAACCTTGTTAAAGGTGATTTTAAAAAGCTTGGTTAAAATTCTACACCTCAATGCATATATTGCATTGAGGTGATAATTTTGCAGGAAGAAAATATAAATACTATTACATATGAAGAAAATTGGAATAAAGCTTCTGAGCCTGAATATCCACAAATTATACCATTGACTGACAATGATAATTACGAACAAGTAAATCAAACGAACGATTCTTCAGTACAATTTTGTAAAAAAGCAAATAACAGCCCTAAGCAATTTTTAATTACAATTCAACTTATTATTTGTATTATTATTGCGTTATCAGCTTTTGTTGTAAAGGGATTAGGTGGCGAAATTTATTCATTTTGCCGAGAATGGTATTATTCAAATCTAAATAATTCCGTTATCTTTGACACTAATACAGCTACATCTGATATAGCTGCGTTACTTGATATTTTTGGCACAGATGAAAATTAAAACAAGCAAAACAGAAATCGAATTATCATACTTTTTAATATGTTTAATAGCAATTATCCTTATTATCGGAGATTTACAAAGGTTTGTGTTTTGCTTATTTTCTGTTATCATACACGAAGCAGGACATATTTTAATGATGGCAATTTTTAAAACTCCGCCCGAAAAAATTAAAATATCAGCATTTGAAATTTCAATTTCTGACAAACAAAGACAATCAAGGAGTAAAAAGCAAAATTTACTTATAATTTTTTTTGGACCTTTTGTTAATTTTATTTGTTTTATTTGCTTTTTTCTGTTATACTTATTCTGTAACAAAGTTTTTCTACCGCTAGCGGTTGCCAATATATCGGTTTGTATATTTAATATGTTACCTGTACTATCACTTGATGGTGGTCAACTGATATATATACTATTGTCATTTAAATTTGAACATCATATATGTGATAAAGTTGTAAATATAATAACATTTATATTTATTTTTCCGCTTGCTGTATTAGGATTTTTTGTTTTATTTAAATCTAAATATAATTTTTCTCTGTTGTTTGTCTGCATTTATCTTGTGGCATCTCTTGTTATGAGGAACAACAAATATTATTGACGGAGGTAAAAATGGTCAAAAAGGATGTAGAAAAACTGCTGTTAAAGGTTCAAAAGCCAGGTAGATATGTTGGCGGTGAGCTTAATGCAGTTATTAAGGATAAAAAAGATGTTGATGTTAGATTTGCTTTTTGTTTTCCTGACACATACGAAGTAGGTATGTCACACTTAGGAATGAAAATACTTTACAGCCAATTTAACTCTATTCCGTATATTTGGTGCGAAAGAGTTTTTGCACCGTGGATTGATATGGAAGAGGAAATGATTAAAAATAACATTCCTCTTTACGCACTTGAAAGCGGCGACCCTGTTTCTGATTTTGACTTTATAGGATTTACTTTGCAGTATGAGCTTAGTTTTTCAAATATGCTTAATATGCTCAAACTTTCAGGTGTTCCTATTAGAAGTGAGGACAGAAAAGAGCTTAAAAATATTGTAGTTGCCGGCGGCCCTTGTGCTTGTAACCCTGAGCCTGTGGCGGATTTTATTGATTTGTTTTTTATAGGTGAGGGTGAAGAGGTTGACCTTGAGGTTATTGAGCTTTTCAGAAAATGCAAGGCAGATGGAAAAACTAAGCAAGAATTTTTAGAGCTTGCATCGCAAATTGAAGGTGTTTATGTTCCGTCTCTTTATGAGGTTAGTTATAACGAAGACGGCACTATAAAGGCATTTACACCAAAGGGCAACGCTCCTGCCGTAATTCATAAAAGAATTATGAAGAATATGGATAAGTCTTATTATCCTGATAATTTTGTTGTGCCGCTTGTTGAAATTGTTCACGATAGAGCAGTCCAGGAAATTTTCAGAGGTTGCATAAGAGGTTGCCGTTTTTGTCAGGCAGGATTTATTTACCGTCCTGTTCGTGAAAAATCTCCTGAGGTTATCAATGAGCAGTGCAAAACCCTTTGTGCCAATACAGGCTATGATGAAGTATCACTTTCATCACTAAGCTCAAGTGATTATTCTCAAATCGTGCCATTGCTTGAAAAGCTTACAGAGTGGAGCAAGGATGAAAAAGTAAGTATTTCCTTGCCATCACTTCGTGTTGACGGTTTTACTGATGACATTATGAATAAGATTAAAACAGTTCGTAAAAGCGGTCTTACATTCGCTCCCGAAGCAGGAACTCAGCGTATGCGTGATGTTATTAATAAAAATGTTCGTGAAGATGAGCTTTTAGCTACTTGTGCAACTGCCTTTGACGGCGGCTGGACTACTGTTAAGCTATATTTTATGATTGGTTTACCTACCGAAACTCTTGAAGATGTAGAAGGCATTGCAAATCTCGGTCAGGCTGTAGTTGATACTTACTATAAGTGCCCTAATAAACCAAAGGGAAAGTCTGTAAAGGTTACTGTTTCGGCTTCCTCATTTGTTCCAAAGCCGTTTACTCCATTTCAGTGGGAACCACAGGATACTATTCCTGTACTACACGAAAAACAAAAGCATATCAAGGAAAGTATCACAACTAAAAAGATTCAGTATAATTATCACGATGCCGATACAAGCTACCTTGAAGCAGTGTTTGCAAGAGGCGACAGAAAGCTTTGCAAAGCAATGGAGATTGCTTGTGAAAGAGGTTTTCATTTTGATGGATGGAACGACTGTTTCGATTTGCAGAAATGGCTTGATATATTTGAAGAATGTGGTATTGATCCAACATTTTATGCTAACAGAAAGCGTTCTTTTGATGAAATTCTTCCTTGGGATCATATCGACTACGGTGTGACTAAAGACTATTTGATAAAGGAATGTAAAAAAGCGTACGAAAGTACAACAACACCGCATTGCAGACTAAAATGCAATAATTGCGGTGCAGCAAAGTATGGGGAGGGAGTTTGCTTTGAGAAATGTAAGAATATGGTTTAAAAAAGATTTAGAATGTCGATATATTTCGCATCTTGACCTTAATCGTTGTATGCTTAGAGCTTTGCATAAAAGCAAGCTTCCGATATGGCATACCGAGGGCTTTAATCCTCATCCGTTTGTAACATTTCCTTTGCCGTTGTCACTCGGTTTTAGAGGAATTAATGAATGTATGGATATTAAGCTTGAGGACGACAGCTTTAATTTTGCCGATATTCCCGATAGATTAAATCCTTGTTTGCCACAAGGCTTACAGGTTTTTTCCGCTACTGAGGCTGTTATGAAAGCCGGCAAAGTCGCTTTTGCAGAATTTTCAATTATTATAAGAGATAATAATACACGCACAAGTGTTATTGCTACACAACTTAATGAGCTTTTGTCGCTTGAAAGTATTAATATTGAAAAAAAGTCCAAAAAAGGAATGAAAACAGTTGATATAAAATCAGGTATTAAGGAATATTCTGTTAAAGAAATGTTCGATTTTGTTCAACTAGATATTATCCTTACAGCAGGTAGTTCTGATAATGTAAACCCAAATCTAATTATTCAAGCTTTTGAAAGTAAGTTTGGAGTATCTTATGATGTGGATATTACAAGAAATAACTTGTTCAATCCTGAATTAAAAGTTTTTGTATAATTGGCGATAGATCAATTTTTGGTGGAAAGAAATGTATTATTATTCCTTAAACGAATATTTAAAAAATCAGTTCGGGGAAAAGGTTTATAAAATTTCACTCAATGGCGGAATGACTTGCCCTAATCGTGACGGAACTATTGATACAAGAGGTTGTATATTTTGCAGTAAAGGCGGTTCAGGTGAATTTTCTGCAAGTGCAAACCTTGATATATACGCACAAATTGAACAAGCGAAAGAACGCATCAGAAAAAAATCTGATTGCAAAAAATTTATAGCGTATTTTCAGCCGTTTACAAATACTTATGCACCTGTAGAATATCTTGAAAAGATTTTTACTCAGGCTATAATGCACGATGAAGTTTCAGTTCTGTCTATTGCAACTCGTCCTGATTGTATATCTGATGATGTGATTGATTTACTTGTAAAGCTTAATAAAATTAAGCCTATATGGATTGAACTGGGCTTGCAGACAATCCATAAATCAAGCTCTGAATATATACGCAGAGGTTATCCGTTAGAAGTTTATGATAAAATAGCTACAAAACTTAGAAATAACGGCATAAGCGTAATTACTCACATAATTTTAGGATTGCCGAATGAAACTCGACAAATGATGCTTCAATCAGTAAAATATGCAGGCGAAAAAAGTGACGGAATAAAACTACAGCTTTTACATATTTTAAAGGAAACTGATTTATATGACGACTACATCCAAGGTAATTTTAAAGAGCTTACCTTGGATGAGTATGTGGATATTCTTTGTGATTGTATAGAAATTCTTCCTAAAGATGTTGTAATCCATAGATTGACCGGTGACGGTGATAAAAAATTATTAGTTGCACCAATCTGGAGTGCTGACAAAAAGCGTGTACTAAATACTATTAATAAAATATTTAAAGAAAGAAATATTACACAAGGCAGTAAATTTTACGAATACTCTTAAGGAAAATCTTAATCAGCGTAGTTTTCAATTATTAATAAGCATAGCTGAGAGCTACTTTAATAATGATATAAACGCTATATTATAATTGGTTATTTTACTTATTTATGATCAGTTTAAAATATAGCGTTTTTACTTTTTTACTCCCCCAATTATACAAAATATTCATTTTGTATAATTATCTATAAAAGAAAATACACCTCTATTTTTTATGATATAATTAGAATACTAAAAGAATCTATACTTTATAGCTAAGTATCTGTATAATAAATTCTGCGTATGGAGGTTTTAAAATGGCTGTTAATTTTCGTGATGAAGCACCGGATATAATAAAACGATATCTTTTTTATATACAAACAATCAAGTTAAAATCAGCAAAAACCGTTGATGAGTATTATATTGATTTAAGGACTTTTTTTCGATTTATGAAGCTTAATCGTGGTCTTATTTCTTCAAATACTGAATTTGAAGAAATTAAAATTGACGATATTAATCTTGATTTTGTAAAGACAATTACTTTAAATGATGTATATGAATTTATGGATTATTTGCAGCGTGAACGCAATAATAAAGCAGCAGCTCGTTCAAGAAAAACTTCAGCTTTAAAAGGATATTTTAAATTTTTATATGTTCACGAGCAGTTGTTGACTTCTAACCCATTGGAGCATCTTGAAACTCCTAAAAAGCAAAAGTTATTACCTAAATACCTCTCCCTCGAACAAAGTATTGAACTTCTTAACGCTGTTGACGGACCTTACAAACAACGAGATTATTGTATTTTAACTCTTTTTCTTAATTGCGGTTTGCGAGTTTCTGAAATGTCAGGATTAAATGTTACAGATATTAGAAACGATAATACAATGCGTATTTTAGGTAAAGGCAACAAAGAAAGAATTGTTTATCTTAATTCTGCATGTATTAATGCAATTAACGATTACAAAAGAGTTCGTCCTATGGACGGTGTAATTGACAAGAATGCACTTTTTATTAGCAGAAACAGTCGTAGAATGTCTGTAAAAACAATTCAAGCTATGGTTTATAAATATCTCGCAAAAATCGGTCTTGATGCTCAGGGATACTCTTGTCATAAGCTCAGACATACAGCCGCTACTCTGATGTATCAACACGGCGGAGTTGATATAAGAGTATTAAAAGAGGTTCTTGGTCACGAAAATTTAGGAACAACCGAGATTTATACGCATCTTAGCTCTGAACAGATGAAAAAAGCTATTGATTCAAACCCTTTATCAAATGTAAAACAAAAAAAGAAGGACAACACTTAATGATGTGTTGTCCTAAATTTTTACTATCCCACCAATATCAGTCAAAGGCATATCTTCACAAGCTATAATCATATCAGATTTATGCTTATAAAGAAATGCTTTAATTGCTGTATAGTCGGGATGTTTTTTTATATTCCCGAAAAATATAACCGATTCATCATTTAACTTTCCGCTTGCTCCACCAATAAATCCATAATCATAGCCTTCAAGCACAATATTACCGCTTGAAATTACAAGCACATCTACCCCATAATTTTTCATTGCTTTTGCAATTGATAAATCAGCTGTAATTACCGCATAGTCATTTATTACAAGGGTTGAACATCTACTGTATCCTTGATTTATATTTACAACTTGGATATGGTTATTTTTGCAGTATTCTCTAAGAATTGGGTCAAGTGCAGTTTCTTTTCCGTATAATCTATTATTTAAATATAGAAAATTGAGCAGTACATTTTCAGGGTACTTCTCCCCTGCCTTATTTTTACATATATTGATATTTCCATATGACTTAATACAATTAATCAGATATTGAGCCTCATTAAGCACAAAAATATCATTATTAATTTTTAATATCTGCATATCTGCGTGTAGCTGTTCCGGTAAAGGGAAAGTTTTAATTGGCTCAGTAGGAATAATATCAAAGTCTTGCTTTTTAAGACTTATAACAAACTCAGAATACTTTCCAGACATTATAAAGCTGTTCATCTTAGCTACTGATTGCATCGAAAGCATCACGGATGTTTTTGACACCAATTAGCTCTGCTTCATCGCAATGTACTCCCTTTAGATTATGGTACGGTAAAATGATTTTATCAAATCCAAGTCTTACAGCCTCATTAATTCTCATTTGTGCCTGAGATACAGCTCTGATTTCGCCCGCAAGTCCAATTTCACCAAAAACTACAGCTTTTTCATTTATTGGTGTGTCTTTAAGACTGCTGATGAGAGCCATTGCAATAGCTAAGTCAATAGCAGGCTCGTCTACTCTTAGACCACCTACAATATTTATATATGTGTCATTATTTGAAAAATAGTAACCGGCTCTTTTTTCAAGCACAGCAAGCAAAAGAGATAGTCTGTTATAATCAAAGCCTGTAGCCATTCGTCTTGGATTTCCGTAGCCGCTTTGAGTTGCAAGTCCCTGAGTTTCGGCAAGAATAGGTCTTGAACCTTCAACAGTACAAGTGACACAAGTACCAGAAACATTTTTAGGTCTGCCTGATAAAAGCATAACAGAAGGATTTTCAACCTCATTCAAACCCTTGTCAGTCATTTCAAATACGCCTATTTCATTTGTAGAACCATATCTGTTTTTGATTGCTCTTAAAATACGACAACTCATTTGTTTGTCGCCCTCAAAATGAAGAACGGTATCAACGATATGTTCAAGTACCTTAGGGCCTGCAATTGAGCCTTCCTTGTTTACATGCCCTACAATAAACATAGGAATATCACAACCCTTAGCAGTTCTCATAAGCATATTTGTACATTCTCTTACCTGAGTTACGCTGCCCGGAGAAGAACTAAGCTCAGATAAATTCATTGTCTGAATTGAATCCACCATAACAAGATCAGGTTTAACTGCCTTAATCTGCTCACACACAATTTCTACATCGGTTTCAGTCATAACAAATAAATTAGGAGAATTTACACCAAGTCTTAACGCACGAAGTTTAAGCTGTCTTTTTGATTCCTCTCCTGAAATATATAATATCTTCAAAGAATCGCCCATATATTGGCATATCTGCATTAATACAGTCGATTTACCTATACCGGGATCACCACCAAGGAGTATTAAGCTGCCTTTAACTATTCCACCGCCCAACACTCGGTTAAGCTCCTTGCTTCCTGTATCATAGCGAAGCTCATCCTCAGTAGAAATTTCATTAATTGAATCAGGCTTTGTATATGATGAAACGGTTCTAGTTTTTGAGGCTGTTATTGTAGTTTTTGATGTATCTTTAATTTCTTCATTCATCGTGTTCCACTCACCGCAGGTAGGACATTTTCCGTACCATTTTGGAGATTCATAACCACATTCAGAACAAATATACACACTTTTAATTTTGGAAGCCAACTAAATCACATCCTAATAATTTGCGTTATAAAAATTCAAAAATCCCATTGTAATTGAATAGGACATCTGTTGTCTATACTTTTCGGTAAGAAGCTTTGACAACTCATCAGGATTTGATAGAAAGCCACATTCAATAATCACAGCGGGATTTGTAGTATTTTTTAGCAGATAAATATTGCCATCTGCTTTTTTACATTCTCTTGTATTTTCAGGCTGTAACAAAGTTATTACAGTATGTTTTATACTTTCAGCAAGTGCGTTGCTGTTTTGGTGATTTGGAGAGTAAAAAATTTGAGTGCCATAATATTTACTCTCCGTAAATTTATTTTGATGAATACTTAATATAATATTGCTAGTATCGGCATTAAAAATTTCAAGTCGCTTTTTCATATCCGAAACCTTACGAGCTCTTATTGTATCCTCACCACTGTCGAGCATTATATCTGTATTTCGTGTTTGAGTTACTTTAAAGCCCATAAATCTGAAAAAATCAGCGGTTGTATTTGCTATTTTTAAATTTATATCTTTTTCTAATATTCCCTCAGAGCTAACAGCACCGCCGTCTTCTCCACCGTGACCTGCATCAATTACAATTGCGGGAAGCGGCTTTGAATAACTTACATTTGTAGTACTTACTGTCAGCTTGCTAAAAGCAGAAATCATAAGAACTATAAACGACGAAATCAATATAATGCAAATAAATGAGTAAATTAATTTACTGACACGCACATAATCACCTCATAATAAAATATGAGGTGATATAAGCAGATTATCACAATAATATTAATTTTTTCGTTGTGCTTTGGTTATGGGCAACTGAGCAAAAATAACAGCTATAAAAACTATAATACATCCGATAATCTGAATATATGTAAGTGACTGGTCATTTGTAAGAAAGCCGAAAATATATGCAAAATACCCTGCAACAGCAGATACAACAGACTCAAGACTGAGGATAATTGCGGCGGCTGTCGGGTTAAAGTTTTTCTGCCCTAACACCTGTAGCGTATAAGCTACACCGCTTGACATAATACCTGCATATAAAATTGGCAGAATACCATTTTGAATCTGTGTAAATGTAGGTTTGTCAAAAATCAAGGCAAGAATACTGCTGATTATAAAACAAACAAATAACTGAACACAGGCAACGATTAAGCCATCTGCTTTATCAGAAAAATAATCAATTACAAGTATATGAACCGAAAACAGTATGGCACAAATCAAAACAAGAATATCACCGTATGAAAGTGAAAAAGATTCGGTCATACATAAAAG
Source organism: Ruminococcus sp. (assembly GCA_036310085.1). Classification (GTDB taxonomy): domain Bacteria; phylum Bacillota; class Clostridia; order Oscillospirales; family Acutalibacteraceae; genus Ruminococcoides. Next base: position 14,813 of record JAXJSN010000050.1, on the reverse strand, counting down.
ATATAGACCAATTGCGGCAACAATTGCAGAAATCCATACAGTCCAAGGACATTTTTTCTTAATTAAAATACCTAATATCGGTGTAAAAATAATATAGAGCGTAGTAATAAATCCTGCTTTACCGACACTTGTATATTTTACACCGTATTGTTGTAAAACTGAAGCCGCAGTAAGTGCTATACCGCAACAAACTCCACCAATTACAGATGTTTTTAATGAAAAGTACTTTTTTGCTTTGCTTTTAGGTTTAAAGTATTTTAATAAAATAAACGGCAAAAGAACTATAGCACCTAAAATACATCTTGCCGCTGAAAAGGTAAATGGTTGCATATAATCATTTGCTTTTGATTGAAATACAAATGCTGTACCCCAAATAAAAGCAGCGGCAAAAAGCATTGATGCGTTTTTAATTTTTATACTCATAAATTAAATATTTAAAACAGAATTTAAAAATGCTTTTGTTCTTTCATTTTCAGGATTATTGAAAATGACATCAGGTGTATTTACTTCGAGAATTTCACCCTGATACATAAACACAACCCTGTCGGCAACTTCTTTTGCAAAGCCCATTTCATGGGTAACAACTATCATAGTCATACCATCAGCCGCAAGGTCTTTCATTACCTGTAAAACCTCACCTACAAGCTCAGGGTCAAGTGCAGAAGTTGGCTCATCAAAAAGCATCATTTTAGGCTGCATAGCTAACGCTCTAGCAATAGCAACACGCTGCTGCTGACCGCCTGAGAGCTTGTTCGGATATTCGTTAGCCTTTTCTTTTAAGCCTACTTTTTCAAGCAATTCCATACCAAGCTTTTCAGCATCTTCTTTGCTCATTTTCTTTACATTAATAGGAGCAAGAGTGATATTTTCAAGAACCGTAATATGCGGAAAAAGATTAAATCTTTGGAATACCATGCCCATATCAAGCATTAGCTCATTTCTTTTTTTAGCAGGCATAGAAATTTTATTATGCGAATTATGGCGGTCATCAACGAGAGTATCCATAATCCAAAGCTTGCCGTCATTAATTGTTTCAAGGTGGTTTAATGAACGCAAGTATGTTGATTTACCTGCACCGGAAGGACCGATAAGACACACAACCTCACCTTTTTCGATAGTAAGAGAACAGTTTTTAAGAACCTTAATATCTCCAAAATTTTTACAGAGATTTTCTGTTTTTATCATTGACATAGACTGTTCCCCTCCTTATTCGTAAACAGAGAACTTTTTCTCGATTTTATTGAAAATATAAGTAAAGAATGCAGTAATAATCAAGTAGATTACAAGTGCAGGAATAAATACAAGATATGAGCCGTCAGACATAATATTTTTTGAAATAGTCGTAATATCCATAAGGCTTATTGCAAATACCAAAGAAGCATCCTTTAATACCATAACAAACTCATTACATACAGGCGGAATCATACGCTTAATTGATTGCGGAATAATAATTTGTGTCATAGTCTGGCGATAATTAAAACCAAGAACTTTAGCCGCCTCATACTGACCTTTATCAATTGATTCAATAGCCGCACGAACAATTTCAGCACAATAAGCAGCTGAATTTAAAGTAAAAGAAATTAAAGCCGCCAGGAACGCACCCCAATAAACATCTCCAAAAATTGCAGTCCAACTAAACCCGAAAATACCCGGAAGCATAAAATAAACCGCAAAAAGCTGAATCATAAGCGGAGTACCTCTGAAAAAGAATATATACGCGGCACAAGGCTTGCTTATAAGCATAATTTTGCTCATCTTACCCAAAGCAAGGAAAATACTGAGGATAAAACCAAGTAATACAGATGTTATTGTAAGGAAAATTGTAAGCTTAGCACCATGTAGTATATTTTCACCACAACCTAAAAGTCGGTATGTATAATTTACCATCTGACCCACAAAATTAGCCGGTCCTTCGCTTGCGTCATAAATCTGTCCGGCAAAACCTACGAATTGATCCTTTTCAGGAAATCTGCCGTCGGTTTGATAAGAGCCATAGCTGATTATAAATAGGTTATTATAGGACTGCAAAACCTGCTTATTTTTTCGTGTTTCGTCCTTTTTAATTTGTTCCTGCATTGTTTCTGAGGTTTGAGCTATAAAATCCTCAGAGGTCGGAACATTGAACGACAGAATAGTTGCTACAACTAATAGTACAGCAACTACTGCAGTTATAATTTTAGTTTTTTTCTGCCAGTTTGTTGGGTTAAAATAAGTGACAAGACGCTGCCACAGATTCTTTTTATCTTCCATCATATCCACCATTTCAAAAAAACAGCACATAGTTTTTGTCTATGTGCTGTTCAAGTTATTTTGATTGCACTAAATTATGTGTGCCTATATTATTCTTCACCTGGTACAGCAAACCACTTTTGATAAATATCATCAAGTGTGCCGTCTTCCTTCATCTCAGTTATAGCATCGTCAATAGCTTTCTGAAGCTGAGTATTATCCTTGCTCATAGCAATACCGAACTGCTCAGGAGCAGTTTTATCCTGAAATGCGATTTCATACTTATCAGGTTCTGAAATAACATAACCATCAGCTACCATTGAGTCACAAAGAACAACATCAACATCGCCATTTGTAAGCTGAGTAAAGCAAGTAGTTACTTTTTCCTGTGCAACCTTAGTACAGGAAATTGTACCCTTACCTGTTAAATCCTCAATAACTTCATCAGATGTAGTCATTTTCTGTAAAGCAACAGATTTTCCATCAAGGTCATTAAGTGACTCAATTTTCAAAGTACTACCCTTAGGAACAACTACAGACTGGTAATTGTCGATATAAGCCTGAGAGAAAAGACAAGACTCTTTTCTCTCATCAGTGATAGTTACCGCTGAAAGAACACAGTCATAATTTACATCAATACCTTCTAAAATACCATCAAACGCAGTGTTAATAAACTCAACCTCAAGTCCGAGTCTGTCACCGATTTCTTTACCAAGGTCAACATCAAAACCAATAGGAGTTTTACCGTCATCAGCAATACTTTCAAATGGCGGATAGCTCATTTCAGCACCGAAAGTAATTTTACCGTCATACATTGTTTTAACAGTTGCTTTGTTTGCATCAGTTTGTGACTGAGAATCCTTATTTGAAGAAGCTGAGCCACCACAACCGCTAAATGCTGAAGCTGTCATGAAAGCTGCAAGAACTAAAGCAAAAAACTTTTTATTTGTTTTCATTATATTTAACTCCTTTTATATATACTTGGTAAAATATACATAAGCAATTTACACATATAATGCAGTATTAAAATATTATGCTCAAATACAACCAAGTAATCAATAATAACTTTAAAAGGCAACGGAACAAAACGAGTACCGTTGCCTCAGTGTTTATATTATCATATAGCTATAAAAAAGTCAATAGATTGCAGGGTTTTTGTCGAAATAATCAGTCTAAATAAATTATTTCCAAATCATTTGGCACCATAATATTACCGCTGTATACAGTTGCAGTTTCAGTGGTGTAATTTTGCTTTCTTGTAGAAAGTGTTTTATCTTCGGTATGGAACAATATAAGATTTTTCACATTAAGTAACTGAGCAGTTTTTCCTGCATCAAGACAAGTGCTGTGAAATTTTTCATAAGGCTTAAAAATTTCTTTTTGCGAGTATAAACAAAATGCCTCGCACATAAGATAATCGCAATCCTCTACAAAACTTTTGCATTTTATATTATACGGCTCATCGCCAAGACAAACTAAAACCTTTCCATTATTAAGCAAAGCTTTAAATCCAAATTGCTTAGTTTTGTCTGAAAAAATGTCAAAAAAAGTAAAAGTGAAATTATCGGTATCTAAAACATCCCCATTTTTAACCTCATTAATAAATATACGCTTGTCAACGCAGTTTAAAAATTTTGGTGCAAGCGTTACTTTGCAAATTGCCTTGATTGAGGCAACACACTCATCATGACAATAAATGTTAAAATCACCATCATATTGATTTTCAAGCATTAATGAACTGATTTTGCGAATTACCCAGACCACTCCGATTATATGATCAGTATGAGAATGAGTAACAAACATATTTTTTATGTTGTTCCAATTGATATTAGCATTTTCAATCTGAGTTAAAATTCCGTTTCCGCCGCCTGCATCAACAAGAAAAGACTCATTGTTACTGCATAGTGCAAAACAAGTGTTATAGCATTTTGTAACCATAGCACTTCCGGTGCCAAGCATTATGATTTTGTTATTCATCACACTCAGCCTGAGCAACCTTCATCATAATTGCACATTCCATTCTCTTTTTGAAAAGCTCACAGCCATACTCATAAATACCATTAATTGAGCCTGTTGCATGGTAAGCATTAGCCGCACAACCACCACTGCAATAAAGTCTTGCCCAACAATCTTTACATTCCTTGCGGGCGTAAGCGTTACAAAGCTTAAATTCGTCCTGAACCTCAGTATTTGTAACACCGTCAAAAATATTACCAAGACTGTATTTCGGGTCACCAACAAACTGATGACATGGGAACAACTCACCCCAAGGAGTAACAGCCATATATTCAGTACCTGAGCCACAGCCGGAAATTCTTTTATATATACAAGGACCTTCTGTAAGGTCAATCATATAATGATAGAATGTAAGTGGTTTACCTTCTTTTTCTCTTTTGAGCATCTCTTTAGCTAAAATTTCATACTGCTCAAAAAGAATTGGCAAATCATCATATGTAAGTGCATATGGGTCTTCAGGAGCACAAACAACCGGTTCCATAGAAAGCTCAGTAAAGCCTAAATCAGCCATATGGAAAATATCGTTAGTAAAATCGGTATTATTGTGAGTATAAGTACCTCTTACATAATAACCACGGTTGCCACGCTTTTTTACAAAGTCCTGAAATTTAGGAACAATTACATCATAACTACCTTTACCATTTACAGTCTTACGCAAATTGTCGTGAATTTCCTTTCTGCCGTCAAGACTGAGTACTACATTATGACATTCTTTATTTGCAAATTCAATTACATCATCGTCAACCAACATACCGTTTGTTGTAAGTGTAAATCTGAAGTTTTTGTTCTTTTCTTTTTCGATACTGCGAGCATAAGCTACAATTTCCTTTACAACATCGAAATTCATAAGAGGCTCACCGCCAAAGAAGTCAACCTCAAGATTTACTCTGCTACCTGAATTTTCAATAAGAAAATCAATTGCTTTCTTACCTACTTCAAGACTCATTAATGCTCTGTCACCGTGATATTTACCCTGACTTGCAAAGCAATATTCGCAATTAAGATTACAGGTATGAGCAATATGCAGACATAGAGCCTTAATAACAGTATTTCTCTTTTTGAAATCAAAGGCAAGGTCTTCGTACTTATCCTCTGTAAAAAGCTTTCCGAGTGATTTAAGCTCCTCTACATCATCAATGCAATCATTGATTTCCTGAGCATTTACATCCTCACAGCCGCTATATTTTTCAAGCATAGCAGTTACAATTTCTTCTCTGCTTGAATTTTCAAACATTTCAATTACATCATAGGCAAGCTCATCAACGCAGTGAACACTACCGCTGTAAACATCAAGCACTATGTTATATCCGTTAAGTTTATATTGATGTACCATAAAATCTCCGTTAAACATAAGGAAAGCCGTTAAACCTTTAGGTAAAACGGCTCATTTCCCTGAAATTAAATTATTTCTCGCTCATGCACTTCTCGCACTGCTGGTTAGCAACACCGCAAGATGTTTTACAAGCTGACTGGCAAGAAGTCTGGCATTCGCCACAACCGCCTGTCTTCACGCTCTTCTTAAGATCACGAGTTTCAATAGTTTTAATTCTTTTCATATAAATCATACTCCTTGTAAGATTTTGTTTATTAAATTTTACCACATATAAGTTCTTTTGTCAATTATAAAAGAGTAACATATATTTTATCAGGCATATTTTGTTTAGTAGAGTAAACTTCTACGCCGTTTTTGGTGAGAGTTTTTATTAAATTCAGAAGATTTATCGATATTTTTTCACCCGGAACGAGCAGCGGAATACCCGGCGGATAAGCCCAAACATACTCCAGACTAGTTCTGCCGACAGATAAATCAACATCAATAAAACAACCTTTATGAGAATTAATTAAACTTGATTTAAAGATTATTGACGGAAGCTCAGAAATATATGTATCACTGTGCCTGTCAGAAAGCTTGCAATTTTTATCAATTTCAATCAATGCATTTTTAAGCATTTCAAAGCCAATATTTGAATCGCAAATTGAAGTCATAGCAATTATATAATCGGTATATGCCATTTCGATTTCAATATTGTAATCTTTTCTCAATATATTAGCAAGATCATTTCCGCTGAGATTTGTATTCTTAGTTGAAATTATCAGCTTGCTTATATCAAAGTCAAAAAAGCTGTGGTTGCATTTTCTATCTGTACCATAACAAAGCACTTTGATTTTATCTAGTGTCATTAAAGATTTTGAAAAGTCTTCAAGTTGTTTAATATATTCTTCAAATGAATTATTATTGACATATTCAAGGCATAATTCAATTGAGCTCATAAGTACATATGAAGGACTACTGCTTTCAAATACAGATAAATTTTCGCTCAATGCATCAACAATATCAAGTCGATTTGTAAGCAACAAAGCAGTCTGAGTAAAAGCAGGCAAAGTTTTGTGCAGGCTTACAACTGCAACATCAGCACCGCAACTTACAGCTTCACTTGGAAAACTGTTTGAAAACGGAAAATGTGCTCCGTGTGCTTCGTCAACAAAAAGCTTTGTATTGAAATCTTTACAAATAGCTGAAATTGTTTTTATATCTGAAACTACCCCCTCGTATGTGGGTGAAGTAATTATAACAAGCTTTATATCCGGATTTTCCTCTAAAACAGCTTTTACTTTGTGGGGTTCAATAGAGCCGAAAATGCCAAATCCCTTATCATATTCAGGTAGAATATAAACAGGTTCCAACCCGCAAAGCTCAATTGCATTGTAAACCGATTTATGACAATTTCGTGCAACTAAAATCTTATCACCATAGCTTGTCATTGCTCTTATAGCAGAAAGGATTCCGCCTGTTGCTCCATTTACAAGCATAAAAGCTTTATTTACATTATATAACTTTTCTGCCTTTTTTTGTATATCTGCAATTAGTCCTTGAGCGTTATGCAGATTATCAAAGCCGTTAATTTCGGTAAGGTCAATTTTATAAGGTAAAAGCCTGTCAGGATCAATATCTTGTCGTTTATGCCCCGGCATATGAAAAGGATATATACCGCTTTTTGAATAATTTTTAAGCTTATTATATAGCATATATCCTCCGCAAAATTTTAGTTAGTACCAAATTCTCTTAATTCAAGACCTTTGTTATGCTCTAAAGCCCAGTTTATACTCCAGTAACTTGTAAATAAAAGCAGATGATTACCCTTTAAATCCTGAATACGCTTTGTGTCTGAGGCAAGGTCAAGAGTTTTAGGGTCAAGGTCCTCGTTTACAATCCAACGAATGAATTCATAAGGAAGACTTTCCATTATAATATCAACATTGTATTCGTTTTCGAGTCTATATTTGAGTACATCAAATTGAAGTACACCAACAACACCTACTATTACCTCTTCCATACCTGCGTCAAGCTCTTGGAAAATCTGAATAGCACCTTCCTGTGCAATCTGGCTTGTACCTTTGATAAACTGCTTACGCTTCATTGTATCCTTTTGACGAACAAGTGCAAAATGTTCAGGAGCAAAGGTTGGAATACCCTTAAACTGAACCTTATGTTTAGCTGTGCAAATTGTATCACCTATAGAGAATATACCCGGATCGAATACGCCGATAATATCACCGGCATAAGCTTCGTCTACAATTTCTCTGTCCTGTGCCATAATTTGCTGTGGCTGAGAAAGACGCATTTTCTTTTTGCCCTGCATATGGTATACTTCCATATTTTTATCAAACTTACCGCTGCAAATACGCATAAACGCTATTCTATCACGATGAGCCTTGTTCATATTAGCCTGAATCTTAAATACAAATGCAGAAAAATCCTCAGACATAGGATCAATTTCCTCTGAAACAGTTTCACGAGGAAGCGGAGATGTAGTCATCTGTAAAAATTGCTCTAAGAAAGGCTCTACACCAAAATTTGTAAGAGCTGAACCAAAAAACACAGGTGTAAGCTTACCGCAACGAACAGCCTCAAGGTCAAAATCGTCACCTGCACCATCAAGCAATTCTATTTCATCAAATAAATCCTGTTTATGATAATAACCGATTACATCTTCAAGTTGTGGGTCATCAAGTGAAAGTTCCTGCTTTTCAACTTCTTTTTGACCATTGTTTGCAGTAAATGAAAGAATCTTCTTGGTATTTCTGTCATATACACCTTTAAACTCTTTACCTGAACCGATTGGCCAGTTTACAGGGCAAGTATTGATACCAAGAACATTTTCTATATCCTCAAGCAAATCAAATGGATTTTTTGCATCACGGTCCATCTTATTGATAAATGTAATGATAGGGATGTTACGCATAACGCAAACCTTAAAAAGCTTAATGGTCTGTCTTTCAACACCCTTAGAGCCGTCGATAACCATTACCGCAGAGTCAGCCGCCATAAGTGTACGGTAAGTATCCTCCGAGAAATCCTGATGTCCCGGTGTATCAAGAATATTTATGCAATATCCATTATACTTAAACTGCAATACAGATGAGGTAACGGAAATACCACGCTGTTTTTCAATTTCCATCCAGTCGGAAACTGCATGTTTTGCAGTTCTCTTTCCCTTTACCGAACCTGCAAGATTAATTGCACCACCGTAAAGAAGGAGTTTTTCTGTTAAAGTTGTTTTACCTGCGTCAGGGTGCGAGATAATCGCAAAAGTCCTACGCTTACTGATTTCTTCTCGTAATGAAGCCATTGTATACAATCCTTTCGGAATAATTTGTTTTCATTCAATTCTATATTTTACTATTTTTTAGAGTAATATGTCAACAGAATAATTATAAATAAATATAAATAAATTACTACAAAAGCTTGACAAATTTGTAAATATATTGTAATATATTAGAGAAGAAAAAATTGATTTTTCCTATTTTTTCATATACCTTCCAAATCGAGGCAGAAACAAAAAAGTTTCTGCCTCAAAATCTTTTATTGGAGGAGCTTTTAATATGAATAATTCATCAAAAGCAATTGGTATTTACATCCATATACCATTTTGCAAGAGTAAATGTCCTTATTGTGATTTTTACAGTAGTCGTGCTGATGAAAGTGCATATGATAAATATTTGTCTATTCTTATAGATAAAATAAAGTACTGGGGCAAAAAAGCAACCGAAAAAGTTTCAACTATTTATATCGGCGGAGGCACTCCAAGTATTTTGGGTGCAAGCAGACTTTGCAAAATCCTTAATACTATTAATGAGTCGTTTAATGTAATTAATGATGCTGAAATTTCCGTGGAAATAAATCCTGAGAGTGGAAAAAATATTGACTTTTCTGTTTTACAACAATGCGGTTTTAACAGAATTTCAATTGGTTTGCAAAGCAGTAATCCTGATGAGCTAAAAGCCTTAGGCCGAATACATTCAGCTGAAGAAGCAAAGCTTACTGTAAATAAGGCTCAGGCTTGCGGAATCAGTAATATCTCTCTTGATTTAATGATGGGGATTCCCTACCAAACTATTGAAAGCCTTGAAAAATCAATTGAATTTTGTGCTAAATGTAATGTAACACATATTTCGTCTTATATACTAAAGATTGAAAAAAACACCAAATATGATAAAATCAGGGATAAGCTTATATTACCTGATGAAGATAAGCAAGCGGAATTATATTTATACGCAGTCGAAAAACTAAAAGAACTAGGTTATAATCAGTACGAAATATCTAATTTTTCAAAGCAAGGCTTTGAAAGTTGCCATAATGTAAATTATTGGGAATGTGGTGAATATATCGGAATAGGACCATCAGCACATTCTTTTTATAAAGGTAAAAGGTTTTATTATCCGTCTTCAATCGCAGAATTTGAGAACAACAAATATATTATAGATTGTGACGGAGGTAGTGAAGAAGAATTTATAATGCTGTCACTCAGACTTTCCAAGGGATTAAATTCTAATGATTTTTTACATAAATTCGGAAAGTCACTTTCTGCCGAGTTTTTAAATAAGGTTAATAAATATGTGAAATACGGCTTAATGCAATATAATAATGATTCAATTTCATTTACTCCGCAAGGATTTTTACTTTCAAATACAATATTAAGCGATTTAATATAAGCATAACAGCTCCCATCTCGTTTTGATGGGAGCTGTATTTATTAATAATAAAATCTGATGAATTTAATATTGTAAAAATCGCAAGTTGTAATATCATTTGTATCAAGCTCATTAATTAAAATATAATTTGCCGCTACTCCAAGCAAATAACCGGTTTTAGATACAATCTGATTTGAACCTACAAGAAAATCAATCGTTGCTCTTCTACCAATTTGAGTTCTTATAAAGCCGTTCAAAAATTGAATACTTTCAGGTGTAACAGGGTAAGGATTTGAGTAGTCTGAAATTTGCTTATCCATATCAAGATTTCTCTGCATTAAAGGACCCATAGTTGCACCGTAATTGAGTGTTGTAGCAGGTGTTTGCAAAGTATTTTGACTAAGTGGAGGTTGAGTAGCATCAATTGCTTCAAGCTCTGCAACAGCCGGAATCTCTTGCAATTCACCCTGATATTTATTTATAGGTGCAAACTGAGTAGGTTCATAACGATTATAAGAAGCGATTTCTTGTAATGACGGAATATAATACCCTGACCCTGCACCTAATACTTCCGGAGGACAAGTCCCCTGCAAGCAACCTGTATTCTGTTGCAAACCATAAGCTTGATTAGGATTAATCATACTGGATTGATTTGACTGTGACTGATTATTAGTTATAGGTGAGTTTGTCGGTACATTATTTGAATTAGCCATAAAATCTCCTTAAGTATTAGCATAAGCAGGCGTAGGTGAATAAAAGCAATGATCGCCCACTCTGTTATATATTACACCGTTGTCGGACGGAAAAAAAGTCGGACAGCTTGAAGAAAACGGATTAAAATAAAAAATAGAATTTCCAACCGAGCTTGCAGTATTTCCTGCAAGTGCCCAATCAGCGATCTCATAATGAATATCTTCGGGAACTATATTATAAATATTCTGTGGGTTATATTCACCAGAAATTGAAGTTTTTAGACAGGTAAATTGATTTGGTTGTTCAATGATAGCACGAACATCTCCCCCATTACTTATACGGGCAAATTCGCCCTCAGTTGCGTTGGCACGATTAATAATTACAGAAGCAACTGCAATCATACCATCTATCCCTTCTCCTCCGGCTTCGCACTTAATTAAGCGTGCAAATAATTCTCTTGTATCGAAAGCCACTTTTTCACCTGCCATTATGTTATTCAATTTATTCTATGCCTAAATAAAAAATAGGTTACTAACTATTGACAATTTGAGTGAATTTAAGTAAAATAAATATTGTATAATAAAATTGTATATGGAGACGTATCGAAGTGGGGACGTTGCCGAGCGCTGCCGGTGGCAGATACAGCGAGGCATAAGGAGTGGCCGCGGTCGAAATTTTTACACGGCAGTTTCAAAAAATTTCGTGCACCGCAACAGGACATAATGGGGCGTCCCGTTCGATAAAATTGAATAGTTTGTTATACTCTGAATTGAGTTTAACATATATGGAGACGTATCGAAGTGGTCATAACGGGGCTGACTCGAAATCTTCTTCGCCAAACGGAAGGCTATCTTCCAAAAAGCCTTTAACCGTGCGGTTTTCGGGCATCTGCCTATCGCCGCATCACACAGAGTTCTAACGAGAATTCTAATACAACTGAATATTTGCGTTAATACTCCTTTGGGAGTTTAACATATACGGAGAGGTATCGAAGTGGTCATAACGGGGCTGACTCGAAATCAGTTTGCGAGCAATCGCACATGGGTTCGAATCCCATCCTCTCCGCCAAAACGCCTTGGAACTGAATAATTCCAGGGCGTTACTTTTTTGCTTTTATTGATGAATTCTGTTATAATAAAATCAGTTTGGAGGGATTTTATGAAATGTATTTATTGCAACAATGAATCAGATTTAACAGTTTCTGATATTATTCCGTATGCACTAACCGGAGCAAAATTAAAAAAACGATTTGTATGTAAAGAACATAACGGCTTTACAAATGATAATTATGAAAATCAAATGATTAGACAACTTGATGTTTTTCGTAACAGATTAGGACTTACTGAACGTGATGGTGATCCTGTAAGGTATAAAGCTGAATTGAGTATTGGTGAATATACATTTCCAAATGTCAGCATATCTGACCATGGTTCTATAATGGACAATTCAAAACGAGTGTTTAGAACAACAGATGAGAACGGGAAAACAATTCTTGTTGGTAACAGAAGTGAATTGTTAAAAATTAAAGGCGCAACCGATGATAAAATCAAAGATATCGGTGCATCTGATTTTTCTGCTGTCAGCCACACTAACATACAAAATCTCTTTATATCAGCAGCAACGCTTCATGCAATTGCAAAAATTGCATATGAATGGCATTGTTTTATAAACGACATAGAGTCATTTGATTCTCAAAAATACAGTGATATCGTTTCATACATTTTAAATCCGGAAGCACAAGACCATCCTGTTGATCTTGTAATCGATGCGATGACTTGGGCATTGATGGATCAGTTCTCACAAACCGGCTCGAACATGCTTTTTGAATATTGCGACATTGATGGCAACACCTACGTAATTTTTGGTTTTTGGGGCGTAATCATATACAAAGTCAGAATCTGTAAAAACGATAATGTGCAGTTTATAGATGCTAATATTTATAATTCATATTTCTATCATGTTGACGGAACTGATAGCGGGGCGATATTTGCAATCCACGGGAAACCCAAAATATTGTCCGAGAATTGTGACCAAGCTTTATCAAGACTTTGTGGGGAAATTAAAAACAGATTATCTAAACTTGGAGAGCGTGATATTACAAAAAATACATTGCGAATCACATTAAGACAATAGAAGATTTGCTTCCAAAATATAAAAGTGGAACTTGTAGTATTGCGCAACTGCTTGATTTTGAGCATGAAGACAGGGTTGTTCCTGTTCACATAATAGAGCAACTATCTTGCAATAGCCAAAATTATGATACCTCAGAAACTTTTACACAAAATATGCAACGTATTCTTGATTGTAAAGATAAATTTATTTTTACTAAGGACAAACTTAAAGAGGTTCTTCAAAGGTATGTTGATATGGATAAAAGCGGTACTTTTGCCGATGTGATTGAAAATGCAATTGCATTTTTTCGGTCAATTTAATATAAATTACGGAGAATAAAATTTATGGAAAATAATATAAATGAAAACGATTTACCCCTTGAATACCCCGATTTCAACAAAGTCTATACTTTCAAAAGTGAAATAAGAAAAACTCCTAAAAGTACATGGTTGGGTATTCGTAAGGCGACTCTCGGGATTTACTTAACAACATTGATTTTATCTATTCTACTGTGTGTGCAATATCTTATATGTAAAGAACCTAATAATCTTCAAAACGTTCTAATGTCTATTGGTGCAAGTGGCGTTGGCGCTGCTCTATTGGGTTACTTTATTGAAGTTGCTATTACAAGTGCCGAGCGAGACAGAAAAGTAAAGGCATATAACAGCTCTATTATTTCGATTTATTATAATCTTTGGCTTATTTTCGGAAATGGCACATATTCATATTTAAACAGTATTGACTCAAATGAAATGAAACTAAACAGAGCTCGCCATTTTGCTGACGAATTTATATTTCAGTTTAAGCATGTTATACCTCAAATTGAAAATTTCATTTTAGAACATGGTGAATGGTTTGATGAATATACAGTAAAGGCTTTGGATGACCTTAAAAGTCAATTAATTAGATACATTGCCTCTTTGCAGAATCCAATAGATACTGCTCATTTGATTAATTGCTTGATGGTATAAGAGTCAATTTGAGACAGTTTTGCAATATGTTAAAAATGAAGAAATTATTTATAGGGAAATAAAAATAACTGCCCCGCCGGTTTTTCGGCGGGGCATTCTGTTACGGCAGAGGATTAAAAATCGATTTCTTTTATTATAAAAATCTTTTTCTCTTTACCGTATCCTTGCATCTTTATATATCCAAGTGCTTCGAGGTCATCACAGTAGGTGTATCCAAGGTAGGATTTGTGCAGGTCATCTCTCCCAAGGGCGACGAGCATTTGCCACGGATAAGGGTTACAACTACCGTCCTCAGTTTCGGAGCAACGCTCTTTGAGGTACATATACAGCTTATATAAATAATTTCTGTATTCACCTACGATAAGACCGTCACGCTGCTTGCGAAGATAATCAAGCTTTTCATCTATCTGTTCTTGTGTCAGAACTTTCTTCTTAATCAATGTTTTCACCTCTTTTTATTCTTCTTTTGCATCGGCGCTGTTCGTTTTCGCGCTCTCTGCGTTGTATGTACTTAAATTCTCGGATGAGTTCTTTATATCGTTCTGTGCGTGGGTTGGATAGTTTTTGCGGTGATGCCATATAGTATATAAATTCTTCCTTCACACAGTATTGGGTGCTGCCGATTTTTATACCGTGCAAGGTTTGTTCTCTGATCAGTTCATGTATGCGCTGTGGGTTATGTCCGACAAGTTCCGCCGCCGTCTGCGTGGGCAGAGCTTCGGGTAACTCTGCCCACAGCACCTCCAACCATAGTCTGAAGGCTTCGCAGTTTTCTTCGGTGGCTTCGAACATCGGGCGCGGATGCCATTCGGTTCGGTT
>JAXJSN010000049.1:0-19200 GCA_036310085.1 Ruminococcus sp. | reverse complement strand
TCCATAAATGTTCAAAAACCTTGCACTTGAACAATTTAAAAACTGTAATAAAGCTTGATTATTTCTATGTTTTTAATTTGTTCAGCAGATATTAATATAAAGACATACAAACATAAAAAATACCGAGAAGAACCATTATTGATTCTTCTCGGTATTTTTCTTTTACCAAGCTTTTACCGCTTACATATCTAGTACCCAAAAAGCCTTGGATAATTTTTAATACGACTGTATCTATAAGCCGGGTTCTGTCGTGGACAGCTATCTATCTTGGCAGTTCGTTACCGAAGCTGCTCGATGCCACCTCCAAAGGACACGCCGAGCAAGCGTAAATGTCCTACCACGGTGTTGCTTCAAATAGGGTTTACACGGCAGACAGGTCTCCCTGCCTCCGGTGAGCTCTTACCTCACCTTTCCATCCTTACCGATAAAATCGGCGGTAATTTTCTGTTGCACTATCCCTGGAGTCGCCTCCGGCGGCCGTTAGCCGTTATTATTGCTCTATGAAGCCCGGACTTTCCTCGCACAAACCCTTTCGGAATTTGCCCGCAGCTGCCCAATACACTCGCTACTATATAATAAAACAAATTAAGTTAAATGTCAAATACTTTTAATCAAAATCCGTAATATTGTTAGAATATCGAAATTCAATTATATCTCCATCTGAAAGCTTATACTGCCCACAACCGATTGATGGTGATTCTCCATTTACAAAATAAAGCCAGCCTGACAACTCTCCATAGTCAAATTCGTAAATATTATTAATACCTTTGATATAGGCATAGTTTTTGTTTCCTGTAGTTTCTGCGTGTAACTTGTATTTTTGTACCGCTTCGGTAAATATATCAAAAACTGTATCATTCTCTGATATTTTAAATTCAGTTTCATCCAGAATTATACCGTCTTTTGGGATATTTTCATTATCTTCATCAGCGATTACATCGCAACGAATAGATAAAGTTACAGTGCCTGTTGTATTTTCTTTATCAATACTTACTTGATTATGATAATTAAATGTCGCCTGAAAATCAATTGACCAAACAAGTAACACAATAATTGATGCAACCGCAACAATTATAATAAAATTTTTATTACTACGCTTTTTAGTAATAAATAAGATTATACAAATAACTACAGCAATAATTACTACACTCAAGATTACCCATAGCTTGTAGGGTGATTGAGCTGTAGATTGACTGTCTTCGGTAGCTTTGTCATCTGCGATTGTAGTTATTGGCTCGGAAGTATCAATTCTTTTATCAAATATAAACAAGGGCGTTTTACCGCTTTGCATACGCATATAAGATAACATAGAATAAAAAACTTGCGAAGTTGCAGTTTCGCTATATTCCCCACCTTGCTCGTGACCATATCCACCGCTTGGCACTTTATATTTTTGTATAACATCAAACAAAGTGTTATTATTTTTTATAAAACGCTTATCAGTTATGCAATCAATCCCAAGCGAAGATAATGCAGTAAGAACCTGAGCTGAACTTTCAGCATTACTTACACCATAGCTTGAATAATCACCTGTATCGAGTTGTTTACTTGAAAGAAAATCAAGTGCTTTATCAACAGCATTTTTTACAGTTGAGTCATTTTTGTAGTGAGGTGCAAAAGCCTGAACAGCCATAGCAGTTACATCTACATCGCCGACTTTGCCTCTTATAGCCCAGCCACCATCGTTTAATTGCAAATTAATAATCTCTTGCTTTACATCAGATAAAGAATAACTATCGCTTGTGTATTCATTATTTATCAAGTGCAACCCAAATATCCAACTCATAATACCTTGTTTGCCGATTGAGTTGTTTAATGTACTTTGGATATAATCATTTTTACTATCTACGGCAATTAATGTAAGTGCGTATTTTTGTTGAGTTGCAGCGGAAGAAATATTATTATTAGCAATATAGTTTAGCAAAGATTTTTCATAGTTTACAAAATTATAGTTTCCGTATTGACTTAAAGCTATTGCATACCATTCAGAATCTATACCTGCATTTTGCGTAAACGAAGTATCAATTAATTGTTGAACAGAAGAAGCATTACAAGAATTTGCTTTATAATCCATAATTTCATTAAAAATCGTTTGTGCTGTACTATTGTCAGTTTTAGCGGAAACAGTAAATACACTAAAAAGCAGGAGAAAAATTGTAATAAAACAAGCTGTAAATTTAATTAAATTATTTTTCATAGCTATTTCTACTCTTTATTATAAATATAGTCAAAGCTCCAATTGAAATAAATGTAAGAGTTATAAAATACTTAAAATCTGAACCTGTATTAGGGTAATAATCATTATCAGTTTCTATATTACTTTGTGGCTTTGATGTTACAGGTTGAGTAACAGGTTTTGTATTTATATTTTTAACTGTAAGTTTGCATACAGGCGGAACTAAAATCTGAGTATCAGAAGTTGCACTAATTACATAATCTCCGCTATCTTTAAGCTGAATAACAGCTTCGCCCTTAGCATTTGTTGTAACGGCTGTTTTTTCACCATTTACTGTAATAAAAGCATTTTCGACAGGTACAGTTATTGGATTAAAGTTATCGTCAAAAGTTGCCGATGTAAGAGTAAGATTAATTTTTTCGTTAGCATCTACACTTGCGGAATTGATATTAAAATAGCAATATGTATCAGAATAACTGTTAAGGTCGGTAAAGATAAATGCATTAATATAGTCACCATCTTTGACTGTATCAGAAAGACTTAATGCGGACTTATTATTTAGGTAATAGCTATAGCTTCCACCATTAGTAACGCCCCAAAGCTTGTTAAGCGAAACGCCATATTCAGTTTTAGCAGATTCGTAGCCTGCTTTAGCACCGCCCTTGTATTTTGATTGATGAGCATTGTAGAGAGCATCGTTAATGGTTAGTACATTATCGCTATCAATATCGGTAACAGAGATTTTTTCTTGCGACAGCACAAGCTTACCATTTTCATTAGCAATAGTTACATATACGCTAATTTCATCTGCGATTTTAGCAAAAGCAGCTGTAGCTGCACTGCTTAAAAGCACAAAGAATGTTAATGTGATTGCAATTAGTTTTTTCATTTTGATTACCTCATTATTAAATTATAATATAAAAATAAATACTCTTTCAACCCCATAAAAGGTCAAAAGAGTACAACTGAAATATCAATCACATTTTTGCGAGTACCTCACACGCAGTTTATGTAGATAGCAACATAGATTTTAACACTTCTATACCTTAGCGTTACCAAGCAATTTTCTATAAAGAAAACAGAAGCCTACCAACCAAAATTCAATGCTTTATTGATAAATCGGTTGCACTCTTCTCACCAAAGTATGTGTTAAACCAAAAATAAAATACGGCAGGTATCCTGACTTATGACGAAAGCACAGTGTACTGAGCTTTCGGGGAGAACCTTCTCAAGTATAAACTCAATGGCATTAACTCCCTATATTCAAATACAGTAATGGCGGTTGTTTCGGACTCAAACCGAATTCCCTTTTAATCTACTAGGCATAGCTTTTCAATCCGTATTTTAAAAGCTGAGTATTAATTTTTACATATTATAGCATTAATTTTAATATTTATCAATACCAAATATTAATTTTAAATTTGAGCATAGTTGGTTTAGTTAATCAAACCCACTATGCTCATTATTTGGTATTTATTCCAGACCTTTTTTCTTAAATGCAAAGCAGAAAAGCACAACCTCAATAATAAAGCTAACTGCTATTACAGCAATACTTTTAAACTCAATATCAGCTACGCCAATATTATTAATAAGGATACTGATTTGTTGGGAATATACAAACTGAGCAATATTTTTTACAGTTTCGTTAAACATTGAAATCATCGGTAAAAATGAGAATATCATCATCACCGGAACCGATACTGATGAAGCAGACATCTGATTTTTACAGCAAATACCTATTATTGCACCTGAAAGCAACGACATTAGAATACCTACCGCCATAAATATTACAAAAAGTGCTAATTCTGTACCGCTGTAGTTTCCGCAAACAGCAAAAGCCGCTGCACCAATCATACACATAAGCCATACATAAGAACCAATACCAACAAGATATTCTATTGGTTTTACATTTGACATAAGTAATGCACGAAGTGTATTTTTTTCTTTTTCCTCAGAAATAATTGAGGACATACAAGTAAGCGGAGCCATACCTACAAACATAACGGAAAACATTTTAACAAAAAAGTGTTCCGGCATATCATCGTCAACAATTGTATTTTCCATAACAAATGTAATTACAGGATAAATTAAGAGCTGAATGAGTATAACTTTGTTTTTAAAAGTTTCCTTAAGCTGTTTAAGGAAAACCGCTATTATATTTGTCATTTTGAAAGCTCCTTTCCTGTAAGCTCCATAAATACTGTTTCAAGATTAGGCTCAGTTGAATGAATAGTTTCAACTACACCCTTTTTGAGTAAATTGCTTACAATATCTGCAGAACTGCTGTTGTGTGGAATCACTTTATCTGTGCCGTCTGTCAGGTGTAATTTAAGGCTTTTTTGATGATTATATCTTCTGCAAATCTCCTTTGGACTACCGTACTCCACAATTTTACCTTCATTTAAAAGTGCAATATTATCGCAGAGCTTTTCAGCCTCAGCCATATTATGAGTAGTAAGGAAAATTGACTTACCTTTAGCTTTTTCATTTAATATCAACTGCTGAATATCATCGGCTGTTGCAGGGTCAAGTCCACTAGTTGGTTCATCCAAAAATAAGATATTTGGATTTATCATAAAAACCTTTGCAAGATGAAGACGGCTTGTCATACCCTTTGAAAGCTTGCCTGCTAAAGTTTTTTCGGCTGATTTTAAGCCTACAGCTTCGAGAGCGTTATGTATTTCTTCATTACTGATTTTATAAATACGAGCAAAGATTTTAAGGTTGTCAAAACAACTCAATCTCTCGTATACTCCAAAATTATCCATCATAATTCCAAAGCCGCTAAAATCCTTACCTTTTAGCTGTTGTGAATTGATACCGTTGATTAAGGTAGTACCACTCTCAGCTTTAAGCTGACCGGTAAGAATTTTTATAAGGGTAGTTTTGCCTGCACCCGATGGACCTAACAGACCAAAAATTTCACCCTTGCCTATTTTTAAGTTAATATCATCAAGAACTTTCTTTTCTCCAAAAGACTTGCAAATATTATTAATCTCTATTGTATGGTTCATTTTCTACTCCTTAATATATTAATCACCTGCAAAGGGATTTAAACCTGTCTTTTTAAAATACGCTTCCAAAGCAGAACCAATAAATGTATTTGCTGATTCGGCGTATTCACTCTGACTTTCCGCATTTCCTGCTTCCATAAGCTGTGGAAGCATTGACATATCTCCGCCTGTAAACTTTACTATCATATTCCAAAAATCTTCTGCAAATTTAATAGCCTCTTCGCTGTCCGGCTCTACCCCATCTTTTTGAAGCTGTATTGCCTTTTGAGTAAGATAAGCATTTGTATCGACAATATCTTTGGCGGAATCTTTATCAAAATTACTTCTGCAATGCTCAAGTGTTTTTTCATCAAAATGCTTAATAACTCCGTAATTAGAATTATGAAGCTGTAAATTGACTATTATATCGGCATATTTTTTAAAATCAACCGTATTTATCTGCAAAACTTCCGCACGAAGCGTTTCTATAGCATTGAGAGTTTCGGACATACTCAGCATTTGCATTTTTAACGCTGTTGCCTGTTCTTCAAGCACTTTTGAAACCTCTTGAGGGGTATCAAGTGAAATTAAGCGATTTTTAATATCGTCCAAAGTAAACCCAAGCGATTTTAAAGATAAAATCTGATGAAGGATAACCATATCTTTATCGGTATAAAGTCTGCGACCGCCTTCGCTAGATGCTGATGGCGAAAGCAAGCCTTCTTTATCGTAATATTGCAGGGTGCGAACAGTTGTACCCATTCTTTTTGCCAACTCTCCAACTGTCATATATCCATTTGGAATTGCTCTGAATTTTTCCATTATCATTACCTCCTGATATGTATTATAATTCATTACCCTGCGTAACAAGCAAGACTTTTTTTAAAAAATTTTTACTTTTTTCTTTAGTTTATTTACAGGCTTTTATAATTCTCATTGCCGCAAATTTACCCATAGATGCCGCCGTTGGCAAACCGCCAGGTCCCATTAACCACTGACTTGCAATATAAACATTGTCAAGCCCCTTAATAATACCTGCAGTAGTTATATTTTTTGCGTTTTTAGTAGTAATAAAGCTCATATACGAACCCTTATAAGCGTTGCAATAGCGAGTATAGGTTACTGGGGTCCACACATCAATCACACGGATTTTGTCTGCCAAGCAAGGGTATTCGGCAATAACTCTTTGAAGTGCCTGCTCAGCAATTCTTGCTTTTTCACTATTGTATAATTCTTTGTTATCATAAAGATTTTGCCAATATTCAAAATCATCCTCAGATTGCGAAAAATTAGTTTGTAAAACAGTTTTACCTTTTGGAGCAAAATCCGGCTCATAGTCATAAGAGCTTATACTCATTGCATTTACACTCTGTTTTCCGACCTTTATTGTGTCACATGAAAATACCCTTGTTCCTGAAACCTCAGGATAAACACCATCAACAGCATAAGCAATCTGAAACCCGCTTGTTACAGGATACTGCTGTCTTAATTCATATTGCTTTTTAAGACTTTTGGGCATATATTCCATCGGCAACAAAGTGTTAAATGTAAAATCAGTGTCGCAAGCACAAATTACATAATCAGCTTTGATTTTTGTACCATCCTTTAATATAATTCCCTCTGCCTTTTTATTATTAAGTAAGATTTTTTCTACAGAAGAATTTGTATGTAATTTACCGCCAAGCTTTTTATACTTATCTGCAATTCTAAGTGACATTGCAAGAGAACCGCCCTTTGGAATATCTCCGTTACCACCGGTAACTGTTGCATAAGACACAATAAAAGCATAAGCCTGATAGCCCTTTGGCATATAGTCAACTATAGCTCGTTGAATTAAAGGATGCTTAAAACGCTTAGCAAGCTCATTTATATCAATACCGCCATACTCTTTCATAACCTTGCTCATTGATTTCATAGACATTCCAAGCTTCATAAGCTCAAACAAATTCATTGTATCAAATGGCTTATCAACAGGAACAGTCATTGATTCTGCTAAAGCGGTATATTCTATTAGCTTATTGATTTCTTTTTCATCTTGAGGAGAAAGAGCAAGTAGTTCTTTTCTTGTTCTTTCTTTATCTCTCCAAAAAGTAATAACTTCACCACTTAGTTTAGATGAAAAGAACATTTCTTTTTTGTGAACTTCAATTCCATTACCAAGCACACCGATTTCTTTCCAAAGGTTGTTTAAACCACTGCCTTCTCTTGTACCTGTTAGCCAATGAACACAATTATCTATAAAATAACCTTCTCGTTTCCAACCGGTACATTGACCGCCGGGTATAGAATGTTTTTCAAAAATCTCAGTATTTAATCCTGCTTTTTGCAAATAAACTCCGGCAGTCATACCTGCAATACCGCCACCAATAATCACTACTTTTTTCATAAATATAACCTCTTATCTTCTTATTATTGCGACTATCCAATCAGCTTTTGGCAAAGCTATCTCCTGATTTACAGCATATTTTTCGGCTATACCCTGAATACTGCACCAAAAAGCATTTGAAATTTCAATCGGATTGCCATCTCTGATTGTTCCTTCTTTTTGCCCTCGTTCAACTATAGGAACAAACGCCTCAATTGTATTAACCTGCATTGCAATATTTTTAATATGTGGAGGTGTTGCTTCGCTTCTCTGTGCATCAGCCATAAGCACAAAAAATTTGGCTACTATTGGTTGTTGTTCCATAAACTCAAAAAGCTGTGCGGTAAAGTTTGTAAAATAATCAATTGCACAATCGTAATTATGTTCTAGCGGATACGCAGTGCCTGTTAATCCCATCATAACAAGCTCCTCGTAGAGTTTTTCCTTTGACTCAAAATAATGAAACAAAAGCCCTGTACTCATATTTACCCGCTTTGCAATATCTGCAATCTTAGTCGCAGTATAACCCTTGCTTACAAATAAATCGAGTGCAGCACAAATTATATCCTGTCTGCGTTTTTCTTTCTGTTCTTTTCTTGTTTCCATATTTATCACCGATATAATATTTTCATTAAACTATAATTCATTGAACATTTATTCAATGTTATCATATAAATATTTTGTTGTCAATAGGTGGCTACTGAAATCATTTTTGCGGCAAACATAAAAAATTATTTTGACTTTTTTCTGAAAAAATGCATATTTTTATGCACAAAACCTTATTTAATAGCCTATATATGGAGGCAGATTCCTCTTATTTAAATATAAGGAGGTGAAGTTATTTGGCAAGACCTACTAAAAACGGACTTGATTACTTTCCGTTGAATTGTGTACTTAACGATAAATTCGATTTAATCGAAGCAGAGTTTGGATTAATCGGATTTGCAATAATCATTAAGCTTTTACAAAAAATCTATCGTGATCAAGGTTATTATTGCGAGTGGAATGATGATGTCGCATTATTATTTGCAAAGAAAAATGAGTTATCTCTTGATAACCTTTCAGATATAGTTAATTCTGCTTTAAATAGAGGTATATTTGATAGTACCCTATATCAAAACTTTAATATACTAACATCAAAAGGGATTCAAAAAAGATATATTGAAGCAACTCAACGAAGAAAAAGTGTTTTAATGAAAAGAGAATATTATTTGCTAAAATCAGATTTAGTTAATGATAATACTGACAATAACTTAATTAATGTCAACATTAACTCTAAAAAAGCAAACAATAATCCCCAAAGTAAAGTAAAGGAAAGTAAAGTAAATAAAAGTAAAGTAAATAAAAGTAAAATAAAGGAAAGTAGAGTAGAGGAAAGTAATAACAGCTGTCGCTCCACACTCTCCCCCTACGGCAAATTTAAGAATGTTTTACTTTCTGAAAATGAACTGTACAAACTTAAAGAAGAATATCCAAATGAATACGATGCAAAAATTGATCGTCTTTCGATATATATGGAAAGCTCCGGTGCTACATACAAAAATCACTTTGCAAAGCTTATTGAATGGCTTGAAGCTGATAGTAAAAAAACTATAGACAATTTTTCAAATAGCTCATACGATATTTCTGAGCTTGAAAAAATAGATTTTCTTGATGATTATTAGTACAAATTCAAGAAAAATTATAAATTTATATTGATAATAATCCATCGAAATGTTAATATAATATAAAATTAATTTTCGGGAGAATTATTATGAGTTTATTCAATCGCCTATGTTCTGCATTTAGATCATCTGTTGAAGATGTAATATCTGAGCTTTCAGAACGAACAAACGGCACAAGCAATACAACTAATCAAACCAAAACTGAAACTAATCCACCAGCAGTTGAAAAAAGTACATCTGCACCCATTATCAGCGATGATATGATAAAGGAATATGTTTTCAACGGCGAAATCAAGAGTGGCAGTCAGATTATGGTGAGTTCTGATGAGATGGTTGTTCTCATCAAAGATGGTAATATAGTTGATTTACTTCCAAGCGGTGTATATATTTTAAACGACTCAAATGTATCTTATTTTACTACGGGTTGTGCCTACTCTATCAGCTTAAAAGAAAGCACCCAAATCAAGTGGGGTACTGCTAAGCCGGTAAGTTTTAATGACAGCACATATGGAATGTTATCATTAAGATTAAATGGTGCTTATTCTTATAAAATCTGCGATATAGTAAAGGTTATTACTGAATATATAAAAGCAGGAAGCAGTTTTTCTTTTAGCGACTATACAAGAGAATTTTTAGTAATCCCTGCTGTTGAAAGAGCAGTTACTAACTGCAATATCACTTCTTATGCAGAAATACAAAACACTGATTTTAGTAAGCTTATAGAAAACGAACTTTTGGAAACAGGAATAAACTTTACAGTAAATACTAATATAGCTACTCTTACAGAAGATTCAAAAAAAGTAATAGAGCAATATATGAAAGAAAAACTTTTTAATAACCAATAAATAACTACGGCACTTCCGATTGTATGGAAGTGCCGTTTAATTATGTTAGATTATATTTGAATATTGCGTTTATCCATTTACAAGCATAGTCTGAATTGCTGTAACATCGTTAATATTTATATTTCCATCGTTATTTACATCAGCAACTGCAATTGATTGAGGTGTAAGAGTAATTAACTCGGCAATATATCGTTGTAGAACAGTCGCATCATTTATATTTAGACTACCATCACAATCAATATCACCGATAATAGTATTTGCAATAACATTTACTTCAAATGTAGCTTGCATATTAAGATATGTAACAGTTACCTGTTGAGCACCTGTTTTATTAGGGTCATAACCCGAAATCATCTCAGGGGTCACTTCTATTTTTTCGCCGTAATTATCATTCGATACATAAACAACATCTAAATATAATCCACTTAGGTCAAGCTTCTCCCCTGCTATATACTCCGTTTTCTCAGGCTTTGAAAGAGTCATCGTTGATACTGATTTTTTATTGACTTTAATTTGAATATATGTGTTAAATTCTTTAAAATTCAAGCGAACAGTTACATAACCGATTAAAGTGCGATTGTAATAAGGAGTGGCTTCTTTCATTTCTACAGTTTCAGTTGTATTGTTACTATATAAAATTGTAATGGCGCCGCCCGTAAGGTCAAGAGACTGTCCCTGAACATATTCAATCTTATCAGGTGTTCTTTTTACTTCTATTGAAGTCATTTGCTTTTCTATAACATCAATGGTAATATAATTTGATGTCTTTTTATCATTATAGTACAAATACACTTTTTGTGTGCCTAGTGTATTAGGATTAAAATCAGCTAACATTGATTGAGTAACTGTAATTTGCTTTTTATAGCCGTCAGTATATTTCACCTCAAGCATAATATTTGATAAATCAGGATACATTCCTTCTGTTACAACATAAGGTTGTTCAGAAACATTTATAATGCTTGCAGATTCAAACACTCTGTCAGGAGATTCTACTACACGCACAACAAAAGATAATTTTTTATTAAGATAAGTAACATAAACCGTTTGAATACCTACTACATCAGGGTTATATCCTGAAATCATATCTTTCGTAACTTGTATAGATTCATAAAATCCGTCATCTGATATATATTCGACATTAATATAGGTATCTGTCAAAATGAGCTCTTCACCTTGAATATAGACTAATTTACTTGGACCATGCAAAACAGCTGAATAAACTTTTTTTGCGTTTACAGTAATATCAAAATATGTATTTAAACCATTATATTCCATTCTTACTGTTACTGTTCCGACCAGATTCTTATTATAATAGCAATCTGCTTCAGTCATCTCTATCTCTTGAGATGTTCCGTTATCATATATCAACGAAAGCTTTCCGCCGGAGAGATTAATTTTTTGACCCTGCGTATATTTTAGCTTATTAGGCAGAGTTTTAACCTCAATATGAACTAATTTCTTTTTATTAACTCTGACACTTATTTTTTCAGAAAGTCTTACACCTTGATAGGAAAGATAAAATTCTTGAAGACCAATTTTGTTTATATCTAATTCAGTAAGCCATATATTACTGCCGTTAATAATCGCCTCAGTTTTATCACTGTAAACAACTTTAAATTGGAATTGAGATATATCAGGATAAACACCCTCAACTGTTTGTATCAGATTATCCGGTTTATATAGCAATTGAACATCAGTTACATCTACATCTGTAAAAACAGGATAAGAATAATCTGATTCACTATCAAATTTCCAAATCTTATTAAAATCAAAGCCTTTAAAGGTATCTTTACATTTCATTTCTTCTTCAGTACAACCAACTGTAGTATCTGTACCAACGGTTATTCCAGGATCGTTGAAGTCGCTCCAAGGTTTTAGATAATAGCAATTATTAACTTCTCCTGAATTCTTATATCCAAAGATATTTTTACACTCAGAAATAGATTCAGGTATAACAGCAGAATAAGAGTTAGTAATGATACCATAATTTATAGCAAAGAAAATACCTTTACTCGGTAAATTTGTGTTAGAAGAAATATCACCTGTATTATAGCAATCTGTAATTAAACCTGAAGGTTCATTTATTGCAACAAAAGCAGCATGACAATTACTACCCTGAAGTCCACCATATATTTTTCCATTATTATAACAACGGGAGATATAATTATAATTTATACCTGCTATACCACCTGCAAGACCTAATTGGCAAAGTGTACTTTGCGCTTTATTTGCACATCCTATAATACTGCCATAATTAATAGAAGTAATACCTGCGGCACTATAACCATACCAAAATTGCCAAGTATTACCATAATTCTCACAATTTTTAATAATACCATAATTTATGCCTGCGATACCGGCAGGTCCACCATAATTCAAGGTTATGCTTGCACTATTTATGCAATTAATAATTGTACCATAATTTTTCTCTGCAAAAGCACCTGCATACTCTAAATATTGATTACAAACTGAACCATCAGTTTTGCAATTACTTAAATATCCATAATTATATTGGCATATCAACGCACTAACTTCAACTTCACCAAAAACATTAATATTTTTGATAGTACCTGACATTTTTGTAAACATACTGTTAGTTATGGTATATTTATTATAATTTATACAAATACCAAAATTGATAATTGAATAATAATCACCATCGAGTACGCCATTAAATTCATCTATTGAATTCCATGTGTCATTTTCATTAAACTTAATATCTTGCACAAGCTTAAAATGTGCATTTGCTGTTGCGTATTTTCTTATATTATTAAAATGAGTTTTATTTGCGATAAGGTATGGTGATTTTTCACTGCCGTCACCGCCCAAAAACTCCATATAATTCTCAGCGGCAGATACCGACAGCGATGCACTAGGCAACAGCGACACTGTAAGCATAAATACCAATATGAGAGATAATACTCTTTTACAGAATGTTGTGTGTTGTTTCATAAAATAACCTCCTTGGACAAATCACATTAAAGTGATATTTCTATTATCCAAATTGTAACATATTACCATTATAAAATCAACACATAAAGTTATATTTATTAATAATTTTCAAGAAAACTAATTTCTTTACCATTTGATTTATATTTTGGGAATGTATCAAGACAAACAGAATGAATACTGTTGAAAATTGATTTTTCTATATTTGGATTGTCTTTTTTAAGGTCTTTAATCAGTTGTTTAATTTCCTGTCGCTTTGACTCGCCTGTTCCGTCACCTTCGGGAGATGTTTTTTCGGTAAATCTGCAAGCACATTGAATAAAATCAAGATTATTATAATTCTTCCAACGAATAATATCAGCCTCATTTATGCAATACATAGGGCGGATAAGCTCCATACCCTCAAAATTTGTGCTGTGGAGCTTTGGTGGCATAGTCTGAAGCTGTGAGCCGTAAAACATTGAAAGCAAGGTAGTTTCAATTACATCATTAAAATGATGACCCAGAGCTATTTTATTACAACCAAGCTCCTGAGCTTTTTTGTAAAGATGTCCCCTTCTCATTCTTGCACAAATATAGCAAGGTGATTTTTCAATTTTATTTGCAACATTAAAAATATCAGTTTCAAAAATTGTTATAGGTATATTTAAAATCTTTGCATTATCTTCTATTCTTTTACGATTTATTTCATTATATCCGGGGTCCATTACAAGATATACTACTTCAAAAGGAAAATCGGTAAATTTATTAAGTTGTTGCATAAGCTTTGCAAGTAGCATTGAATCCTTGCCGCCCGAAATGCAAACTGCAATTTTATCGTTTTCCTTTATAAGCTCATACTTTTTTACAGCTAAAATAAAAGGGTTCCATATTTCTTTTCTATATGTTTTAAAAATACTTCTTTCGGCAAGCTCATACCTTTCAAGCTCTTTTTTCATATAATCAACTCCTGATTAAATCATATCATAAAGCATAAATATTGTCTATAAAATCAAAGAAAACAACGGATACAGAATTAACTGTACCCGCTGTTTCTATTATGAAAAGAGTATTGCCAAATTAAACTAATGCAGAACCAAGCTTTCTGCATTTTTCAAGTGCATCTTCATCAGGTGTTTCGTTACAAATAACGCTTTCGCAAGCAAGCGTTGCTCCGTTATTATTGCACACATCTTCCCAATTTCGCATCCACTCACCATCGCCCCAGCCATAAGAGCCAAACAAGGCTATTTTCTTATTTGAAAGCTTACTTACACAGGAATCAAACATTGGCTCAAATTCGTCCTCTTCAAGTACCTCAGCACCCATTGCAGGACAGCCAAATGCAACAGCATCATATAAATCTATATCAAATGCATCAAAGTCACTTGCTGTTACAAGAACAACATCTGCTCCGCAATTTTTTGCACCCTCAACAACAGCCTCAGCCATCATTTCAGTATTGCCTGTACCACTCCAAAATACAACCGCTATTTTACTCATAAAATCAACTTCCTTTCTAATAATATTACTATTTATATTGCTACTGCAAGCTGTTCGATAGATTTTCCTTTTGACAACAACGAAGAATAAAGCTTAGTACATTTTTTATATTTATTAAATGTTTTAATTGCATTTTCTTCATCAGAATAAACCTTCCAACAGCCTGTGCATTTACAATCACTGGCTTTGTTTTCTATAAAACCCTGTACATCCTCAGGCGGATACCCTAAAAAAAGACCTATTTCGTGTGGAAAATCCTCATTTGAATATAGATTTGCCATAAGCTTTAATATACATTTATCCGGATTTTCGATTGGATAACCCTGCGTAATCAACAATCTTTTTGCGATACTTTCTGATAAATCTCTTTTAAGATATAATGGACGAAATATATATATTAAAGCTCGTTGTTTAACAAACCTAAGTGGTAACACTCTTAATCCTTTTGGTACAAGAGTTTTATTAAGCTGTCTTATTTTTATACAAAGCTCATCAGCGGATTTGCAAAAGCAAGAAAAAAGATTACCTGTTTTTATACCCGCAAGTGTTGGAGCACAATAGCGAATTATCATTTCGTCTGACATTTATATCCCCCTTTTTATAGTTAGCACCTGCTAACTGATTGTTTATTTTTAAGAGGTACAAATAGTATGCACCTCTTAAAACGAATTATAAAAAATTATTTATGACATTTATCACGCATTGCACAGTTTGAACAACCACAACCACAGGAAGAATTGCCCTTGCGTTTATCCTTGACCATTTTTACAATTATTGCAATTAAAATTATTGCGATAATCAAAAAAACTATAATTGTACCTAAGTTTTGATATAACCAAGCAAGCATATTTTCACTCCCTATTCAGATAAATATAAATTATTTATTATTAATATTTTTAGCAAGTTTTTTAGATTTTTTTGACGGACGCACAAGCAAATATATAGTTACTATAATAATTGCAACTGAAACAATTATACCTATAATATTTGCATTGCCAGTAAAAATATTACCAATCTGATTGATTACAAGAGCAACAAGATAAGCAAAAGCACACTGATAAGTTATAGCAAAAGTAGTCCATTTTCCGCTGTTCATTTCACGCTTGATTGCACCCATAGCCGCAAAACAAGGAGCACAAAGCAGATTAAACGCAAGGAAAGATAATCCGCTGACACTTGTAAATACTTGAGCGAGATTTGAATAAACTGTGCCATTTGCACCATAGAAAATGCCCAATGTACTTACAATATTTTCCTTAGCAATAAGACCTGTAATTGTAGCAACTGCTGATTGCCAGTTACCCCAACCAAGAGGAGTAAACATCCAAGCAAAGGCATTACCAATCATCGCAAGAATACTGTTACTGATTTGGTCTTCTGAAAGCATACAGAAAGTGCCGTCAACAAAGCCAAAATATGTAGTAAACCAAATAATTACAGATGAAAGCATAATAACTGTTCCTGCTTTTTTGATAAATGACCAACCACGCTCCCACATACTGTAAAGAAGATTTTTTGCAGTTGGCATATGATATGCAGGTAACTCCATAACAAATGGTGCAAGCTCACCTGAAAATAGCTTTGTCTTTTTAAGAATAATACCTGACATAATAATTGCGATTATTCCTACAAAATAAGCGACAGGAGCTACCCAAGCCGCACCGCCAAACAATGCACCTGCAATCATAGCAATAAACGGAAGCTTAGCACCGCAAGGAATAAAAGTAGTTGTAATAATTGTCATACGGCGGTCACTTTCATTTTCGATAGTTCGTGATGCCATAATGCCCGGAACACCGCATCCTGTACCAATAAGGATAGGTATAAATGATTTACCTGAAAGACCGAATTTTCTGAAAATTCTATCCATAATAAATGCAATTCTTGCCATATAGCCACAGCTTTCAAGAAAAGCAAGAAATAGAAATAACACAAACATTTGCGGTACAAAGCCAAGAACAGCACCTACACCGGCAACAATTCCGTCAAGAACCAAGCCTTGAAGCCAATCTGCACAATTAACAGAAGTGAGTAAATCCTCAAGCAATACCGGCACACCAACTACCCATATACCATAATTTTCAGGTAACGGTGCAGTGTAATCATACTTTTCGTAAACAGCCAACGAATCTACAAGATCAATACCTGTAGAAACAATCTTTTCATCAGCCAAAGTTTCTTCATCTACAACTACATATTCAGCTACATCAGTTGAATTAAACTGCGAAACAAAATTTGCAAGCTCTGATTTAGCAATGCTTACATCAAAATTTGCACTTTCAGTATCAAGTGCGTTTTCGAGTTTTTGAGTATCAACTCCATAATCAGAATAACAATCAATAAAACCGTTGATAATCTGAGTAGCTTCATCAAATTCTGATGCATCTTCCTGATAAGCACCACTACCAATACCAAGCAAATGCCAACCATCACCAAAGACACCGTCATTCGCCCAATCAGTTGCAATTGTGCCTACTGTTGTTACCGAAATATAGTAAACCAAAAACATTACAACTGCAAATATAGGTAATGCCGCCCAACGGTTTGTTACAATTCTATCAATTTTTGCAGAAATTGTAGGATTACCAGCATTTTTTCTTTTATAACAACCCTTGATTGCAGAAGTAATATAATTGTATCTTTCGTTTGTGATAATACTTTCTGCATCATCATCAAGCTCTTTTTCAGTAGCTGCTATATCGGTTTCAATATGCTTTAGAATGTTATCAGGAATATTAAGCTGTTGTAAAACTTTTTCATCACGCTCAAATATTTTAATAGCATACCATCTTTGTTGTTCTTCAGGCAAATCGTGAAGTATAGCTTCCTCAATATGAGCAATTGTGTGTTCTACTTCACCTGAAAATCTATGTTTTGGAATAGTTTTTTCGTTTTTAGCCGCTTCAACTGCCGCAAGAGCCGCCTCTTTAATTCCTGTACCTTTTAATGCAGAAATTCGAACAAACTTACAACCCATTTTGCGAGAAAGCTCATCTATATAGATTTTATCGCCATTCTTCTCTACAATATCCATCATATTAATTGCCGCAATAACAGGAATACCAAGCTCAGTAAGCTGAGTAGTTAAATATAAGTTTCTTTCAAGATTTGTACCATCAATAATATTTAAGATTACATCAGGCTTTTCATCAACAAGATAATTTCTTGCAACAACCTCCTCAAGAGTATACGGAGAAAGCGAATATACGCCCGGCAAGTCAGTTATAATTACATCATTATAATCCTTTAGCTTACCTTCTTTTTTCTCAACCGTAACACCGGGCCAGTTACCAACAAACTGGTTAGAACCGGTAAGAGCATTAAACAAAGTAGTTTTTCCGCAGTTTGGATTACCTACCAATGCAATTTTTATGTTCATAAACTAAATTCCTTCCTGTGGTATGTTAGCGTTGGCTAACCTTAGGTTTTAATTATAAGCGGGATTCACCCGCTTAAAGTTAGATAAAATAATATTATTCTATTTCAATCATTTCAGCATCAGATTTACGGATTGAAAGCTGATAACCACGAACAGTAAGCTCAATCGGGTCGCCAAGAGGAGCAACCTTACAAACAGTAACATCAATTCCCTTTGTAATACCCATATCCATAATTCTACGCCTTACCGGGCCCTCACCGTGAAGCTTCTTTACCTTTACAGTTGAACCGATTTTTACATTTTTAAGAGTATTCAAAAAAACACCTCGCATTATACTATAATTGCGTAAATCAAATTGCTATTATAGTAAATCTTAAAGTAATTAGCAAAAGCTAACTAAGCAGTTAAATAATAGTTAGCCTCAGCTAACAACGATATTATATATTATTTAGAAAATTATGTCAAGAGTTTTTTTCAAAAAATTATCGAATTTAATATCATTTACAAAACACTAATTACCTCTTTATTTAAAATTTCAGCATATTTTACAGCTTTATATGCACCGCCAAAATTTCTATATACGCACGAAATAACAATGTCGCTGTTGTTAATCATCCATTTATTTCTCTCAGGAATTGCTTTTTTATAATGTAATCCCAGAAGAATATCAGGAATAATAATGTCATCGTATTGAGAATTATAAAACTCAGGATTACTATTTATCTTATTTGTCATATATGGCAAAACAAGTATTAGTTTTATATTTTTATATTTTGAACGCAATTGCATTACAACTGAAATAAACAAGCGGTCGCTATCGCCCATTCCGCCTGTATAAAAAATATTTATTCCTCTTTCTTCAATAAGATACCTAACTAAATTATAAAGCTTGTCATAAACAGTTAAATATAATTCCCTATGTCCAAAGAAACAGCAAGTCATATTATCCCCTCAATACACCTATAATAATATTACATATTAATATTATTATACCGCTTGTTTCGGTATATTTCAAGTTATTTCGGTATTATAATCGTTAATATTACCGATTAAATTAGTATATGATATATTTGGTGATGAAATTATGAACGATAAATTCATTAGAGAACGCATATCATATTTAAGAACACAAAAAGGCATTTCTGAATATAAAATGAGTTTAGATATGGGGCATAGTAAAAGTTATATACAAAGTATTTCTTCTGGTAAAGCATTGCCCTCGCTTAATGAATTTTTGTATATTTGCGAATATCTGGGCGTTACTCCAAAAGAATTCTTTGATACCGAAATCAAAGAACCGCTTCTTGTGCACAAGTTAAATGATATTACAAAAAATATGTCTGATGA
>JAXJSN010000048.1:0-15702 GCA_036310085.1 Ruminococcus sp. | reverse complement strand
CACAAAAAAATATACATGCTGTTCAAAAAGCTATGCTCAGCGTTACTCAAAGTGAGAACGGAACGGCAAATTCCGTATTCGGAAATTATAAAATTAAGGTGGCGGCAAAAACAGGTACAGCAGAAAACGCAGGCTCTGACCACACAACATTTATTTGCTACGCTCCCTACGAAAAGCCCGAGGTAGCAGTTGCAGTTGTGCTTGAACACGGAAAAAGAGGAAAGTATTCTATGCAGGTTGCAAAGGAGCTTTTAGATGCTTATTTTTCGGAATAAGCATATTGGATATTGATATTTTAATAAATTTTTTTGTTTAAAATTTCGTTAAATCAACAATATTATTGTGAAACAAGTAAAAAATGCTAATGTATTTTATGTACTATGCATAAAATCTTGATAAGATTTTTGGAATATAAAATTTTACGCTTTTATTGCCCTTTAGGTGTTTTTATGATAAAATATTTTTGAGGTATAATTTATTATGAATAATGTTATAGTTGTAGCTTCGGGTAAAGGCGGCACAGGTAAATCTACGGTTTGCATTTGTCTGTCAATTGCCCTTATTAAGCAAGGTAAAAAAGTTTTACTTATTGATTGTGACTGCGGTATGCGTGGTCTTGATATTATGCTCGATATGGAGCAGGATATTATTTTTGATGCATCCGATGCGGTTTGCGGCAACTGTACATTTGAAGAGGCTGTTTATAAAAGTCGCAATAACGATAATCTTTATCTTATGGCGGCTCCGTTTGATGCTGAAAACGAGTTAAGCCCCTCGGTGTTCAGACAGCTTGTAAATTCCGTAAAAAATAAATTTGATTATATTATAATTGATTCCCCTGCAGGCATTGGCTCGGGCTTTATTACTGCGGCAACTCCTGCTGACAGAGCTTTGATTGTTACTAATGCAGAGCCTACAAGCGTAAGAGGCGGTATAAAGGTTCGCAGTAAGCTTGAAGCGTTGGGAATTGATGATATACGACTTGTTATCAATCGTTTTGATAAAAAGGTATTTTATCAGCTTGGTTTTTATGATGACCTTGATGATATTATTGATGCAACTCAAACTCAGCTGATTGCACTTGTTCCGTTTGATATACGCATTTCGGTTATTATGCAAAGAGGTGTTGCAGGGCTTAATTGGAGTGCTTCGGCATCTGTTTTTGATTGCCTTGCACACAGAATTGAGGGTCGCAGAGTACCGCTTGCGTTTAAAGGTTGATACTTAGTTTTATTTTAGAAGTTTTGAAATTAATGGTGCTGGCTACACGAATTGTGGTCGAGTCACTCAATATCTACCGTATATAATTTTGGCCCAGCAACGCTCGGGCACAGAAGTTTTAAAATTAATGGTGCTGACTGCACGAAATGTGGTCGAGTCACTCAATATCTACCGTATATAATTTTTGCCCGGCAACGCTCGGGCACAGAAGTTTTAAAATTAATGGTGCTGACTGCACGAAATGTGGTCGAGTCACTCGAAATTTGGAGGAATACATATGAATATAGCACTTATAGCTCACGACGAAAAAAAGGAATTGATGGTACAATTCTGTATTGCATATTGCGGTGTTCTCAGCCGTAATAATTTATGTGCTACCGGTACAACAGGAAAAATGATTTCAGAGGCAACAGGTCTTACAATTCAAAAATTTCTTGCCGGTTCTCAGGGTGGCAGTCAGCAGGTTGCGGCTCGTATTGCTTGCAACGAAATTGATATGCTTCTCTTTTTTAGAGACCCGCTTAGTCCAAAGCCAAATGAGTCTAATGATATGAATATGCTTAGACTTTGCGATATGCATAATATTCCGGTTGCAACAAATATTGCAACTGCCGAGGTTCTTATTCACGGACTTGAGCGTGGAGACCTTGATTGGAGAAATATTTTAAAATAAATTAATGCAGTGCCGCCGGTTGTGTAACAGCTGAAGGTGTTGCTTTGTTACGCATATTGTATCGGGTGGTTTTGTGCTACCCGATTATTGTGTTTTATGGTACTTTTTTAAATATATTAAATGATTGTGTTTTGTGGAGGATTTTATGGCACTTATTACGAAAAAAATTAAGGGCACAGAAGATGTTTTGCCAAAGGAAAGCTATCGTTGGCAGATTGTAGAGCAAATTATGCGTGAAGAATCACGCAATTACGGCTTTAAGGAAATCCGTACTCCAGTATTTGAACATACAGAGCTTTTTCAGCGTGGTGTAGGACAAACTACCGATGTTGTACAAAAAGAGATGTATACATTTGAAACAAAGGGCGGCGAAAGTGTTACACTTCGTCCTGAGGGTACAGCAGGTGCGGCAAGAGCAGTGCTTGAGCATGCACTCGACAACGAGGGACTTCCGATAAAGGCAAGCTATTTTGTTTCTTGCTATCGTTATGAAAAGCCTCAGGCAGGCAGACTCAGAGAGTTCCACCAGTTTGGACTTGAGGTGTACGGAACACAGTCACCGGTTGCTGATGCTGAGCTTATTTGTGTGGCACAGTCAATTTTTGACAGACTCGGAATTACAAATCTCAGACTTGAGATTAATTCAATCGGTTGTCCAAAGTGTCGTGCAGAATATCACAAGGCATTAAAGGCATATTTTGAGCAGTATAAGGATGAGCTTTGCGAAACCTGCAACTCTCGTCTTGAAAAAAATCCTATGAGAATACTCGACTGTAAAAGTCCTGTTTGTTCAAAAATTGCCGAAAACGCACCTAAAATTACAGATTATCTTTGCGATGAATGTAAGGAGCATTTTGAAAGCGTTCAAAGCTTCCTTGATGTTTCAGGTATTGAATATACAGTAAATCCGACTATTGTAAGAGGTCTTGATTATTATACAAAGACTGTATTTGAGTTTGTAACTGACTGTATCGGTGCTCAGGGTACTGTATGCGGCGGCGGTCGTTATGACGGACTTATTGAGGAGCTTGGCGGCAAGCATATGCCTTCTCTCGGCTTTGCTATGGGTATGGAAAGATTGCTTATGCTTATGGAAAGCCTCAACATTGAGTTCCCTCATTTTGACGAGTGCGAGCTTTATATAGCTACAATGGGTCAAAAGGCTCAGGAAAAAGCATTTGAGCTTATCAGAAATGTGCGTGAGTGCGGACTTATTGCCGAGATGGATGTTGTGGGCAGAGGTCTTAGAGCACAGATGAAATATGCCGATAAAATCGGGGCAAAATATTCTATTGTACTTGGTGATAATGAAATTGAGCAAGGCTTTGCCGAGGTTAAGAATATGGTGACAGGTACAAAGACTAAAATTGAGCTAGGGGAGAATTTTGTAGAGGATTTTATTCGCATTGGCTTTAATGAAACCGAGCTTGGAGATATTGCATTTTAAATAGTTTTTAATAGTTTAGGGCAAAAAGTTAAAAGTTGTAAAATAGCCTCCTTTACAAAAGGAGGTGGCACGGCTTGCCGTGACGGAGGATTGCAAAGGATTTGTAGAGTATTTTATTTATAATCTAAACGCAAGTAACAATATTTATGTTTATTATTTTATTTAAAAATCTGCAGTTTTTATCAATCCTCAGTCAGCTAACGCTGACAGCTCCTTTAATAAAGGAGTCTTTAAAAAGTTGTACAACTAAATAGTTTCCTTTTGTAAAGATAACTTATAAAAACTTCTAATTTTGCATTGGTAAAAGGTAATATTAACAGAAACATAAAATTTCAGAGGAGATTTATTAAATATGGCAGAATTTATGACAGGCTTAAAGCGTACTAATTATTGTGGAGATTTACGCATTGCTGATGTTGGCAAAGAGGTTACTGTTTGTGGTTGGGTACAGCGTAGCCGTGACCTTGGACAGCTGATTTTTATTGATTTGCGTGACCGTACAGGTGTAGTACAGCTTGCTTTTAACGATAAAACTGATAAAACAATTTTTGAAAAGGCTTTTTCCTGCCGTAGTGAATTTGTACTTGCCGCAAAAGGTATTGTGGCTGAAAGAAGTGCAAAAAACAAGGATATTCCTACAGGTGAAATTGAAATCATTGTTGACGATTTGCGTATTCTTTCAAAGGCTCAAACACCTCCGTTTGAGATTGTTGACGAGTCAAACACAAATGAGGAGTTAAGACTTAAGTACCGTTATCTTGACCTTCGTCGTCGTCCGCTTCAAAATAATATTATGCTCAGAAGTCAGGTTTCAAAGGTTGCTCGTGACTATTTTGCAGAGAATGGCTTTATCGAGATTGAAACACCTATGATGATTAAATCTACTCCTGAGGGTGCTCGTGACTATCTTGTTCCGTCAAGAATCCATAACGGCAAATTTTACGCTCTCCCTCAGTCACCTCAGATTTACAAACAGCTTCTTATGCTTTCAGGCTTTGACCGCTATATTCAGCTTGCTCGTTGCTTCCGTGACGAGGACTTGCGTGCTGACCGTCAGCCTGAGTTTACTCAGATAGATATGGAGCTTTCTTTCGTTGATGTTGAAGATATTATGGAAATCAACGAAGGGCTTTTCAAAAGACTTTTTAAAGAGGTTATGGGCAAAGAGCTTGTAACTCCGTTTGAGAGAATGACATATACCGAGGCTATCGAAACCTATGGTTCTGATAAGCCTGATATCCGCTTTGATATGAAAATTCAGAATATTTCTGACCTTGTTAAAGATTGCGGATTTTCTGTATTTACCGGTGCTATTGAAAACGGTGGTTCAGTAAGAGCGATTGTTGCAAAAAATGCTGCCGGTGTTTACACAAGAAAAGAAATTGATAAGCTTACCGAATATGTAAAGGGTATTGGTGCAAAGGGTCTTGCTTATGTAAGATGGGTTGATGAACCTAACGCTTCTTTCAAAAAGTTTATGACAGATGACGAGCTTACTGCAATTTACGAAAGACTCGGTGCAGAAAAGGGCGATGTTATCCTTATTGTTGCCGATAAAAACAGCACTGTTCTTTCTACCTTGGGTGCTCTTCGTCTTAAAATTGCAAAGCATCTTGATATAATTCCTGATGTATTCAAATTCCTTTGGATTGTTGACTTCCCATTCTTTGAGCGTGACGAGGAGAGTGGCGAATGGGTTGCAATGCACCATCCGTTTACAATGCCTAAGGAGGAGTGCTTACAATATCTTGACAACGACCCTTCAAAGGTTATTGCAAAGGCTTATGACCTTACACTTAACGGCGTTGAGCTTTCAAGTGGTTCTATGAGAATTACTGATTACGAGCTTCAGCAGAAAATGTTTAAGGCTTTAAAGCTTACCGATGAAGAAATTGAAGCAAAGTTCGGCTTCCTTGTAGAAGCTTATAAATATGGTGCTCCACCACACGGCGGTATGGGTATTGGTCTTGACCGAATTGTTATGCTTATGTGCGGTGCTGACAGTCTTCGTGATGTTACAGCCTTTCCAAAGGTTCAGAACGCAAGCGAGCTTATGTCTGCTTGTCCTGCTCCTGTTGATAAAGAAAACCTCGATGTCCTCGGTATTTCGGTTAATGAGGAAGAATAAATTTAAGTGTAAGTTTAATTTGAATCGGTTTGATTTAGTCGATGTTTAATTAAAGCGATGAAAACTAAAAGTTTCGGTCAAGAACGGAGTCCTTAATATTACCATTTTCAAAAATCCGTTATTAACGAAATTTTGAATTAATTCATTTTAGGTTAAAGGGTGTTGAGCTTTAAAATCCTATAAAGGGGTTCAGCCTCTTGACCTGATAAACTTTTAGTTTTTTCAGTGTGTACTTAAATAAAAGAGGAGGTTTGATAATTTGGGTATAGGTACAATTATAGTTTGCGTTGTAGTTGTTGCAAGTGTTATTGCGGTTGCTGTTGGTGTGTGTATAATTAAAAGAAAATTAACTGAACTTTCTCAGAGTATTTTCGGTACAAATACTATTTCTGAGGGTATAAATGACCAAAAAAGAAAAATGAGCACAACGCCTCGTTCACTTCATTCCGTTACATCTGTATATCTTCCGAGAATACAGCGTGATTTCCCTGAATTTGACTATGAGCATTATAAAAGTAAGGCTCAGTCGTTGCTTAGAAGTTACTTGAATTCTCTTGAAAGCGGTAATCCGCAGGGACTTACTGAGGAGTGTTCTCCTGTTTTGAAAAATCAGGTTGAGGGTATTATCGGTGAATTTAAATCAAGAAATCATAAGATTGTTTTTGATGGAATTGTTCTCCACGATACTCAGATAGCTCGTTATAATAACAACAAAAGCAGCGGTATGGTTAGTATTGTGTTTGTTACCTCGGTTGAGTATTTTACATATATTAAAGACCAAAACGGAAAGATTATTTTTGGTGATAAAGAGTACAAAACTCAGACAGTATACGAAACTGAACTTGTTTATGTTCAGGATATTGATAAGGCTAACACCGAGGGCAGCAGTATAGGTCTTAACTGTCCTAACTGCGGTGCTCCGATTAAAAATCTCGGAGTTAAGTTCTGCGAATATTGCGGAACCGGTGTTACAGAGATAAATATTCGTTCTTGGAAGTTTAATTCAATTAAAGAACAAAGTGTAAATAAAAAAATCTATTAATTTAAGTATTAAAGGAGATAAGTGTTATGGGTCTTATAAAATTAGCTGTAGAGTCAGTTAAAGGTATGCTTGCAGATTCAATAGGCGAAGTAATAGAACCTGCACCAATGGGTGAAAGTGTTTGTATGGTTCCGGGTCAATTAATTACACATAACGGCAGAAGCCAGAATACCGGTTTTGATAATACTGTATCAAATGGTTCTATTATTCATGTTTATGATAAGCAGATGATGTTTCTTATGGACGGCGGTAAAATTGTAGATTTTACAGCTGAGCCTGGTTACTTTAAGGTAGATAACAGCTCAACACCTTCATTATTATGGGGTCAGTTTGGCGATACTGTTAAGGGTTCTTTTGATTATTTCAGATATGGTGGTATTACACCACATAAACAGAGAGTTGTTTTCTTGAATCTTCAGGAAATGAAAGCAATTCCTTTTGGTACTCCAAACGCTGTTCAGTATTTTGATAACTTCTATAATGCAGAGTTGTTCATCCGTGCACACGGTACATATTCTATCCAGATTACAGATCCGTTCAAGTTCTATCAGCAGGTAATTCCAAAGGATGCTGTTACTGAGGGAAAAATTGTTGACTTTAAAGCAATCAGAACACAGTATAACGATGAGTTTATCGAAGGTCTTGCGGCTGCTATCAACCAGTACTCAGCTGACGGCAACCGTGTAAGCCATATTACAGCAAAAACTCCTCAGATTAGTGCTTATATGAAAGATGCCCTTGATGAAACTTGGGATCAGCTCCGTGGTATGGAGATTGTATCTGTTGGTGTTAAGGTTTCTTACGATGAGGAAAGCCAGGCTCTTATCAATATGCGTAATAAGGGTGCTATGCTTTCTGATGCGGCTGTTCAGCAGGGTTATGTTGCCGCTAATATTTCTGAAGGTCTTAAGGCTGCTGGCTCAAACGAAAACGGCGCAATGGCTGGATTTATGGGTATGGGCTTTGGTATGAACGCAGGTGGTAATATTCTTGGTGGTTATCAGCAAAATCCACATTATCGTCCAACACCGGGTACAGATAATCAGCAAATGCAAAATCAGCAGCAAATGCAGCAACCACAGCAACAACAGCAACAACAGGCTCAAACTCCTGCTCCTGCACCAACACCAACCCCTGCTCCTGCAGCAAATGGTAGCTGGACTTGTTCTTGCGGTGCGGTAAATACAGGTAAATTCTGCCCTGAGTGCGGTAGTAAAAAACCGGAAGCACCTAAAAAGCGTTTCTGTACAAATTGTGGCTACGAGCTTAATGCAACCTCAAAGTTCTGTCCGGAGTGTGGAACTAAAGCAGGTGAATAACAGTTATGGCAACAGTAAACTATAAATGTCCTAACTGTGGCGGTCCTTTAAAATTTAATCCTGAATTACAAAAGTTTAGTTGCGATTTCTGTGCTTCTACTTTTGCAGAAAAAGAGGTACAACAGCTTTATGCAGAAAAAGAAGCAAAGCAAAGTCAGGCTGAAAGAGCAGAACAAAGACAAAAAGAACAGCAAGCTCAAAGGCAAAGAGAATATGCTGATTTTGAGGAGCAAGCGGTTGTTTATACCTGCCCAAGCTGTGGTGCAGAGGTTGTAACCACTTCATCTACAGCGGCAACCCATTGTTTCTATTGTCAAAACCCTGTTGTATTGGGAGGAAGATTGTCGGGTGAGTTTAAGCCCGACAAGGTAGTTCCTTTTGCACTTACAAAGGAAAATGCAATTCAGGAATTTCTTGCAATGTGTAAGAAAAAGTGGTTTCTTCCAAAAGACTTTGCAAGCGAAAAACAATTTGAAAAGCTTACAGGTGTTTACTTTCCGTATTGGTATGTAGATTCTCAGCGTAATGCAACTATGACTGCTCGTTGTAAAAAAATCAGAAGTTGGAGTTCCGGCAACAAGCGTTATACCGAAACTAAGATTTTTCAGGTAGCTCGTGGCGGTGATATTGATATTTACAATGTGTTTGAGCGTGCGTTAAAGAGTGAAGATCGAGATATGTTGCAATGCGTTCATCCTTATGATATGAGTCAGGCTCGTGACTTTTCAATGTCGTATCTCTCAGGCTTTCAGGCTGAAAAGAGAGATATAGAAATTTCTGAAATTCAACAAACTGTGGATAAAAGAATCCATGAGTATTGTAAGCAGTTGTTAAAAGAATCAATGAACGGTTATGACTCGGTTTCGCCTGAGCAATACACAGCAACAACTAACAATGAATCGTGGAAATATAATCTTTTACCGGTGTGGGTAGTAACCTATAAATATAAGGGTCAAATTTATCCGTTTGCAATTAACGGTCAAACAGGTAAAACATACGGTATGCTTCCAACCTCAAAGCACAAGCTTGCGGCATTGTTTGCGATTGTTGCAGCTATTGTAATTATTTTTGGAACAATAGGAGGCTTGATGATAATATGATAAAGCCTTTTAAACGCTTGTCTGTATTGGCTGTTGCTTTGTTGATGCTGTTTTGTTCTGCGATTCCTGCTTTTGCGGAATGTTATGATAAGCTTCAGGATGATGCGATTCTTTTTACTTTGGAGCAAGAAAAAGAGATAGAACAAAAGCTTCAAAATCTTACTAAAGAAACAAATTGGGACTGCATTATATATACAAACCGAAACAATGTTTCAAAAAGTCGTATGGAA
The DNA here is from genome assembly GCA_036310085.1 of Ruminococcus sp. Classification (GTDB taxonomy): domain Bacteria; phylum Bacillota; class Clostridia; order Oscillospirales; family Acutalibacteraceae; genus Ruminococcoides. Next base: position 6,542 of record JAXJSN010000048.1, on the reverse strand, counting down.
GATTACTGTAATAATTACTATATTGATCATAATTACGGTATCGGTAGTGATTACGACGGTGTATTTCTTACTATAGATATGAGTAGTCGTGAGTTGTATGTAATAACTCAGGGTCAAGATGCAATGTATCATTTTAGTGATACACGCATGGATAATATGCTTGATGATATACAAAGCTGTCTTGCAGGTGCCCGATATTATGATGCGGCAATAACCTTTATGGATTATATAAGCCAGTATCATTCTGAGGGTATTCCGTCAGGCGATAGTTTTTCAAATGTCGAAATATATGAAGAAAATGTGGCTAAGCGAGAAAATCCGCTTTTGTATGTTTTAACTCATATGGGTATCTTCATTATTTTAATAGCAATATTTGTGGCTTCGCTTTCTGTTATGTTTGTTTCATTAAGATATAAAAATCACGGTAAGCAAAATACTTATAATGTAAGAGATAACAGCAGATTAAGCCTTCAAATTCGAGATGATGTGCTTATAGATAAGCATATCAGCGTTAGAACCGAATCATCATCTTCGTACGGCGGTCATCGTTCAGGCAGTCGCCGTTCCGGTGGCAGTCGTCGCTCAAGTGGCGGTCGTTCTCATGGTGGTGGCGGTCGAAGCTTTTAAAATTTTAAATTATATTTTTGTTCTGACACTGAAATTTTATTGAGGTGAAAGATATTGTCAAATAAGTACCTTGCACGAAAGTCGAGCAGATTACATTATATATGTATAATTTTTCTGTCCGAGCGTGACGAGCTTGCTTGTAATGTTTATAAATAGGTGTATTGTACCTTTTATGGCGGTGTCTTTCGAGATACCGCCATTTTTGTTAGCAAATTAAAAAGGCAACAAAGTGTTGCATCCAAATCGAGCAGACAGCTTGATATTTTCTATCCAACTTTTCTCGAATTAAAAGTTTCGGTCAAGCCTTTTCAAAGGCTTACAGGTCAAGGACGGAGTCTTTGTGGGATTTTAAAGGGCGAAGCCCTTTAACCTAAAATGAATTAATAAAATTTTGTTAATAAGGGAATTTTAAAAAGCAGAATACTACAATTATTACATTAACTGCTATTCTTTTTCAATCCTCAGTCAGCTTCGCTGAAAGTTCCTTTGATAAAGGAGCCTATTAATAATTCTTACCCCTTGGGTAAACAAGGAGATTACAATATGGAAAATCCTATTACTGATACTCGTGTTGCTGTAATCAGTATTATTGTTGAAAATCCTGATTCAGTAGCTCAAATTAATGAAATTTTACATTCTGCCGCAGAATTTATTATAGGCAGAATGGGAATACCATATAAGCAGAAAAATATAAATATAATCAGCGTTGTTATTGATGCTGAACTAAACATAATAAGCTCAGTTTCAGGCAGACTTGGCAAATTAGCCGGTGTTACCGTGAAAACAGCTTATTCAAAAAAATAGTATGAATAATATAGATATAATTAATAAAATAGAAAATAATCATATTGCATCTAAATCCGAGCTTGCACATCTTCTTGAAAATATAACAGACAGTGAGCTTGAAATTTTAAGAAAAAAGGCTCAGCAGGTTGCTTTTTCACGCTTTTCAAATAAAGTATATATCAGAGGATTAATTGAATTTTCAAGTATATGTAAAAACGATTGCTATTATTGCGGCTTGCGTCGTTCAAATAAAAATGCTGTCCGTTATCGACTTACAAAGGAGCAAATTTTGTCTTGTTGTAAGCAAGGATATAACCTCGGTTTTCGTACCTTTGTATTGCAGGGTGGCGAGGATTTGTTTTTTAATGATGATGTAATGTGTGATATAGTCAGTAGCATAAAATCGCTTTATCCCGATTGTGCAGTAACTTTGTCGCTGGGTGAACGGAGCTTTGAAAGCTATAAGCGACTTTTTGATGCAGGTGCAGACAGGTACCTTTTGCGGCACGAAACGGCTGATTCTCTGCATTATTCAAAGCTACATCCAAAAGAGATGACATTATCAACTCGAAAGGAATGTCTTTATAATCTGAAAAAAATTGGCTTTCAAACAGGTGCAGGTTTTATGGTGGGTTCACCTTACCAAAGCTTTGAAACTCTTGCCGAGGACTTATTATTTTTATACGATTTACAACCGCAAATGTGTGGCATTGGTCCGTTTGTGCCGCATAAAGATACGATTTTTAAGGATGAGCCAAGCGGAAGTGTGCGTCTTTGTCTTACTCTTTTATCAATCATAAGGCTTATGATGCCTGACATACTTTTGCCGTCAACTACGGCACTTGGTACGGTTGATAAATTCGGTAGGGAAAAGGGTATTTTGCACGGTGCAAATGTTGTTATGCCAAATCTTTCACCGGTTGAACATCGTGCGGATTATTCATTGTATGATAATAAAATATGCACCGGTGATGAAGCAGCTGAGTGCATAAAGTGCTTGTCAAACAGAATGAAATCTATCGGTTATGAGATTGTTACCGATAGAGGTGATTATAAGAAAGAAGGAAATTAAAAATGTGTAAGTATGATAAAAACTCTCTAAAAGCAGAGGAATTTATAAATGACGGAGAGATTTTAGATACTCTCCGCTACGCTGACGAAAATAAAGATAATCTTGAATTAATTGATAAAATCATAGAAAAAGCAAAGCTCAGAAAAGGTCTTGACCATAGAGAGGCAAGTGTGCTTCTTGCTTGTACCAATGAGGAAAAGCTTGAAGAAATTTATGAGCTTGCTCGTCAGATTAAAAAAGATTTTTACGGCGACAGAATCGTTATGTTTGCACCGCTTTATCTGTCAAATTATTGCGTAAATGGCTGTGTTTATTGTCCTTATCACCTCAAAAATAAGCATATCTGCCGTAAAAAGCTTACTCAGGAGGAAATTCGCAACGAGGTTATAGCTTTGCAGGATATGGGACATAAGCGACTTGCAATTGAGTCGGGCGAAGACCCTGTAAATAATCCAATTGAGTATATTTTAGAAAGCATTAAAACTATCTATTCAATCAAGCATAAAAACGGTGCAATCCGTCGTGTAAATGTAAATATTGCGGCTACTACTGTTGAAAACTATAAAAAGCTAAAGGATGCAGGTATAGGTACATATATCCTGTTTCAGGAAACTTATAACAAAAAATCCTATGAACAGCTTCACCCAACAGGTCCTAAGCATAATTACGATTACCATACCGAGGCAATGGACAGAGCTATGCAGGGCGGTATTGATGATGTTGGTATTGGTGTGCTTTTTGGACTTGAGTTGTATCGTTATGAGTTTGCAGGTATTCTTATGCACGCTGAGCATCTTGAAGCAGTTTACGGTGTAGGTCCTCATACAATCAGCGTTCCAAGAATCCGCAGAGCAGACGATATTGACCCTGATGTTTTTGATAATGGTATTGATGACGATACCTTTGCAAAGCTTGTTGCACTTATAAGAATTTCAGTGCCTTATACCGGTATGATTATATCTACAAGAGAAAGTCAAAAATGCCGTGAAAAGGTTCTTGCACTTGGTGTGTCACAAATCAGCGGCGGTTCAAAGACAAGCGTTGGTGGTTATGCGGAGCCGGAAGAGGACGAAGAAAACTCAGCTCAGTTTGATATTTCTGATACCAGAACTCTTGATGAGGTTGTAAACTGGCTTATAATGCTTGGATATATTCCGTCATTCTGTACGGCTTGCTATCGTGAGGGCAGAACAGGCGACAGATTTATGGCGTTATGCAAAAACGGTCAAATTCAAAATTGTTGTCACCCTAATGCGTTGATGACTCTTAAAGAGTATCTAATGGATTATGCAAGTGATGACACAAAACAGCTTGGTGACGCACTCATTGAAAAGGAACTATTAAAAATTCCAAACGAAAAGGTAAGAAAAATTGCAACCGAGCATATAAACGATATTGAAAATAATAATAAGCGTGATTTTCGCTTTTAATGAGGTGCTGATATGAGCCTTAACGATACACCGCAGTCACAAAGAGTGCATATAGGTTTTTTTGGCAGACGAAATGCAGGAAAGTCGAGCATAGTAAACGCAATTACAAATCAACAGGTGTCGGTTGTGTCTGATGTAAAAGGCACAACGACCGACCCTGTTACAAAAGCAATGGAGCTATTGCCGCTTGGCCCTGTTGTTATTATTGATACTCCGGGTTTTGATGATGAGGGAAGCTTGGGTGAAATGCGTGTAAAACGCACTCGAGAGGTTCTTAATAGAGTAGATATTGCAGTGCTTGTTGTGGACTCTGTGGAGGGACTTAGCAAAAGCGACAGCGAATTAATTGATATTTTTAAGAAAAAGCTTGTGCCATATCTTATTGTATATAATAAGTGTGATATTTCAGATAATGCTCAATACTCAGACGGAATATCTGTAAGTGCGGTTAATAATACTAATATAAATCTTCTGAAAGAAAAAATTGCACAGCTTGCTAATAATGAAAGCTCAGACAAAAAAATATGCTCCGACCTGATAAAAGCAAATGATTTTATTGTGCTTGTAATTCCAATAGATGCATCAGCACCAAAGGGTAGACTGATTCTTCCGCAACAACAGACCATAAGAGAAATTCTGGATAGCAAGGCAGTTGCAATCGCTGTAAAAGAAACTGAGCTTGAAGCAACACTTTCATCGCTTGGCAAAAAGCCTGCAATGGTAATTACCGATAGTCAGGTGTTTGCACAGGTGTCAAAAATTGTGCCAAAGGATATTCCGCTTACTTCGTTTTCTATTCTTATGGCAAGATATAAAGGCTTTTTAAATACAGCAGTAAACGGAGCAAAAGCGATTGACAGCCTGCAGGACGGAGATAAAATTTTGATTTCAGAGGGCTGTACACATCACAGACAATGTAATGACATTGGAACAGTTAAATTGCCTGCATTGCTTAAAAAATATACAGGAAAGAATTTGATTATAGAAACATCATCAGGCAAAAGCTTTCCCGAAGACCTTTCTAAATACAACCTCGTTATTCATTGCGGAGGTTGTATGCTTAATGAAAGAGAGATGAAATATCGCAGAAGTGTTGCTCAGGATTACACAATTCCTTTTACAAATTACGGAACTGCAATAGCATATATGAATGGTATTTTAATCCGAAGTTTGTCGGTTTTTGATGAGTTATAATTAAACTTGCGTGCTATATTTAAAATATATAAAATATAATATTATAATTGAAAAGTTATTATTGTTGTAGTATAATAAACTTACAGAGTTAAACAAACTCACTGCATTGTTATTCAGGAGGGAAAATTTATGTGTAAATTCAAAAAAGCTATAGCAGTAATGCTTTCTGCCGTTATGATGTTGACCGCTGGCAGTATGCCAATCACAGTAAATGCCGCTACGGTTGAAAGTAGTTCGGTTGCTTCAACGATAACAGGAACTTATAACGATTTTAGTTATAGTTTAACTGATAAAAAGGTTACAATTACCGGTTATACAGGCACAGAAACTGAAATAGAAATTCCAAGCGAAATTAACGGTTGCCCTGTTACAAGCATTGGCGATTCTGCATTTAAAAATAGTGCAGTAACTAATGTATTAATACCTGATACAGTTGATTATATTGGTCGCAATGCTTTTGCTTCAAGCAAGATAGAGAAAATAGTTATACCTGATAGTGTTGTATATATTGATAAAAGTGTGTTTTATGAATGTGACTATTTAACTGATGTTACTTTATCAAAGAATATTTCCAGCATAGAAGAAAGTACTTTTGATGGTTGTGAATCTTTAACAAATATTAAAATTCCGAAAGGTGTTGCTTATATTGATGATTATGCGTTTTACAGTTGCGGTTTAGAAAGTATAATAATCCCTGATGGAGTTGTTTCTCTTGGATATGGAGCTTTTCAAAATAATAAAAATCTTACTAATATAGAAATATCTAATAGTGTTATTGAGATTGGAGCATGTGCGTTTTACCGCTGTGAAAGTCTTACTGAATTTACTTTTCCTGATAATATAGAAGTACTCAGTAGAAGTGTTTTGGGTGGATGTAATAATATACAAAAGGTAAAGTTACCTGATAATCTTTTGTATATCGAATATGGTGCTATTAGTGGTTGCAATAGTTTAACAGATCTTGTAATTCCGAATAAGGTAACAACTATTGAGTTTGAAGCTTTTTTAAATTGTACTAATTTAAAAAGGATAACTCTACCAAAAAGCTTAACTAAAATAGGAAGCCATGCTTTTGGGTATACTTCAAAGACTTTATATAATAGTGATGGTATAGCATATGATGTAGCATATTACAAAATAGAAGGTCTTACTATTTATAGTTATTCGGCTTCATATGCTTCTGCCTATGCAAAAAAAGAGGGTATTAATTATGTACAAGTTTCACCGGGAGATATTGACCTTGATAGTGACTTAACAATTTTAGATGTTACTTTAATGCAAAGATATTGTGCAACTGATGTAGAGCTTAACGATACACAGCTAAATCTTGCTGATGTGGATAAAAATGACAGCGTTGATATAAATGATGCTACCGCTATTCAGAGATTATTAGTTGAATAATTTATACACAAAATTCCGTATTGACAGAAGAT
>JAXJSN010000047.1:0-1716 GCA_036310085.1 Ruminococcus sp. | reverse complement strand
TCTCTGCATAGTTGTTACATCCTGAACATTAACATTGTCGTTAAAGTCAGCATCAGCATTAGAAAGCTGTGTATCATCAAGTTCGATTACTTCTGCAAGATAACGCTGAAGCATTGTTACATCCTGAATTTTAAGCTCGCCGTCACCGTCTATATCGCCAATAACATATTTTGTTGGGTCTTCACAGTTGTTAAGAGCCTCGGAAAGCTTTGCAACAATCTCGCTTAAATCCTGATATCCAAGCTTCTCAAGTTCTTCTCCAAAAATTTCTATTTCTGTAACAACATCAGCAGGTTTTACATACAACTCATCAATAATATTTTGAAGAGTATCCGGATCTTCTTCAAATCCCGTACCAACTAAACAATAAACGAACATCATCTCCGCAAGCATACTCTCATATGTTTCACCATATGGAATATCCCAACCATAAATATCACCTTCCGTAGTAATATATAATGGTGCACCGACAATGCTGTTTTTCCACTCAAGAATTACATAGTTGTAGTTAAATTCAGAATCGGTAGGACCTGATAACTCAGCAGGAACAGAATATTCAGGGTCTATGGCATAAAGAGTATCGCCATAGCAATCAGAAGTTACAAAAACTTCGTATGTAATATGCCCTGACTTTGAGTAGAAAATCAATAACCATTCGTTTTTATCGCTAATCCACTGCATTTCGTCATAGCCCTTATCCACGGCAGTTTTTATGCTGTATGTAGCAATACCTGTTGAAGCATCATAAGTACATTCCTGTGCCTTTGAAGCAAATTCAGGTGTATCTATATCATAATCAAGATTAATGTTATAAAGATGACAATAAAATTTTTCATCCTTATCAAACTTCCAACCAAGGCTGTTTACATCAATGTAAAACACCTTTTCTTCAAGCGGGATAGTAATATCTGATAAACCGGAAACTATATCGCTTAATTTTTTTATAATTTCCTCTATGGGTATAATATAAAAATCAGCATTTTGTTCAACATACCAACATATTGTGTCTATTACATCATCAGCATTTACATTAAGCTCATCCATAATATCAAGTGTATATGATAGATTTTCATTATCATTATAGTGACTAACAAGATATTTTGCAAGAATTGTTTCCTTAGTTTCTCCATAAGGTAAAGCTTCACCCTGAACCTTACCGGTTGAAGTTATATTTAACGAAGCACCAATACCGGTTTTTTGCCACTTAACGCTTACTGATTTCTTATCTGAATCTACAGGGTCCTCGTAATATATATTACTATCGGGTGCATACAAAGTATCACCAAAACAATGAGAATTAAGTACGGCAGGGTATGTTTCATTTCCATCTCCTGTACTGAATATGATACGCCACTCGTTATTTTTACCTATTGTTTCAAGGTCGGTATAACCTTTTTTAATACCCACCGCAATATCATAAGTTGCAATACCCGTTGACTCATCATAGGTACATTTTTCAGCCTTACTCTGCCATCCCGGATAGTTACCTGTACCATCAAAACGCCAAATATGACAGTATACACCTTTAGCCGCACTTTCCTCCCAACCGCAGGATTTAACATCAAAGTTAAATACCTTTGATTCGCCTATGTTTTCCTCAGCATTTACAGCAAAAGGCATAGCCGTAAATGCCATTACTGTCGCAACAAAAGTTGCAACTAATTTTTTAAGTTTTCCTTTCATTTAATTTCAACTCCTTAAATTTATGCGGTAATG
>JAXJSN010000046.1:0-1722 GCA_036310085.1 Ruminococcus sp. | reverse complement strand
CGGCGACAAGCTTGATGTAGTGCTTATGCAGCTTGTAAAGCTTGTTAAGGACGGCAAGCCTGTAAAAATGAGTAAGCGTACAGGTAAGGCTATTCAACTTTGCGACTTGCTTGAGGAAGTTCCTGTTGACAGTGCAAGATTCCTCTTTAATACAAGAGAAGCAAATACTCAGATGGACTTTGACCTTGACATTGCTGTAACTCAGGATAATCAGAACCCCGTATACTATGTTCAGTACGCACACGCAAGAATTTGCAGTATTTTTAAGGCTCTTGAAAAAGAAGGCGTTACTGCAAGAGAATGTACAGTAGATGAGCTTGCACTCCTTGTTGCTGATGAAGAAAGAGAGCTTATTCATCATCTTGCATCATATTCAGGAGAGATTATTAGTGCCGCAAAGGACTATGACCCAACTAAAATTACTCGTTATGTTACACAGCTTGCAACACTTTTCCATAAGTTCTATAATGCTTGTCGTGTAAAGGGTGTTGACGAGGGACTTATGCAGGCAAGACTTGCTCTTTGTGAGTGTGTAAGATCAGTTATAAGAAATGTTCTTACAATGTTCAGAATAAGCTGTCCTGAATCAATGTAATTGTTTTTATATACAAATAAGCTGTAATATCCGACAGGTATCGAATTGCGGTACCTGTCGTTTTTTGCTGTTTATAATGAACCCAAAGGGTAAAAACTAAAAGTTTTGATTAAACTTTTTCAAAAGGCAACAGAGTGTTGCATCCAATTCGAGTAGATAGCTTTATATTTTCTAAACTAATTTGCCCGACTAAAAGAATAAAAAGTTTATCGGGTCAAGGGTTGAAAACCCTTGTGGGATTTTAAAGGGGCAACGACCTTTAACCCAAAATGAATTAAATAAAAATTCCGTAATGTTAAGGACTCTGTACTTGATCTGCAAGCCTTTGTAAAGACTTGACCGAAACTTTTAGATTTCGCTTTTATTAAGAGTCAGCTTGATAAAAATTTTTAATTTTCTCCTTTGTCTTGATTGAGATTACATTATTTGACATATTTTGTCGGCAATGATATAATTATGCTGATAATTTAAAGTTGTTTGAGGAGGAAATAATATGATTTGCAAACATTGTAATACACCAAATCCGGATGGTTGTTCCTATTGTCAGGGGTGCGGTTCTCCGCTCGCCGAAAGTGATTATTCTCAGCAGTATGATAATGTACCGCCACAACAAATACAACAGCCGTACAGACCGAATCCAATGTATTCAGAAAACCTTAACAAAAGCTCCAATACAGAGCCAATATCAGTTCTTAAATGGATTGGAGTATTTTTTCTTACCTCTATTCCGATTGTGTATTTTATTATGCTTTTTATTTGGGGCTTTGGTAATACACAAGACAAAACATTTAAAAACTATGCTAAGGCACAGCTTATTATGGGAGTGATTACAATTGTTTTAACAATTGTACTTATTATTATCTTTGCGGCAAGTATGGCAATGAGTAGTTCTAGTAGCACCTATTATTAAAGCTTAAGATTTTTTTGGCGGTAGCTTGTGCTACCGCTTTTTTATGTATAATACTCGATTTTAATGTTAATGTAATGTTTTTCGTGTACTGATGTAATAATTATAAGGTATATTATTATCTGTCGATAGACAAAGTTCTGAAAAGAGGGATTGCATTGTTTATTTACTAATAAATTATTATATCTGTACAATCAAATAAGGTATTGACATTCTTTGT
>JAXJSN010000045.1:0-36910 GCA_036310085.1 Ruminococcus sp. | reverse complement strand
CAGATTTTGAGCCAAAACACAATTATTATTGGGTTTTGGTAAAACACCGACGGCGTGTCGGTGTTTATTCAGTACACATTATATAGCCGTTTAAAGCGGATTTATAATAAATATCATTAGGTTAAAGGGCTACGCTCTTTAAAATCTCACAAGTTTTTTTAAACCCTCGACCCGATAAACTTTTAGTATTTATTTTATATCTTCCTTATGTTTGCTCCGAGTGACGCTAAAACCACTTCCAGATTCTCATATCCTCGTTCAAGATATTTTATGCCGTCAATCTCTGTCACGCCCTCAGCACTAAGACCTGCTATGACAAGAGCCGCCGCTCCCCTAAGGTCAGTAGAATGAACAGTTGCACCGTAAAGAGTATTAACACCCTCAACAACAGCAACCTTGCCCTCGGTTTTTATAGCGGCACCCATTCTAATCAGCTCGCTTATATGGCGGTATCTGTTTTCAAAAATATTTTCAACAAAAACAGTCGTTCCGTCAGCAATACAAGCCATCGCTAAAATCGGAGCTTGAGCATCTGTCGGAAATCCGGGATAAGGCATAGTTCTTATAATCTTCATCGAAGATAATGTATCAGGCGATGTTATTTTTAGCTTGCCATCAAAACAGCATATACTGCATCCTGCCTCTTCAAAAACAGGAATAATAGCGGCAAGATGACTTTGAATTATTCCGTCAAGAGTAATTTCCGAACCGGTAACTGCCGCACAAGCCATAAGCGTAGCCGCAACAATCCTGTCAGAAATAATCGTATGCGATGCTCCCGATAAAGTGCAAACACCATCAATTACAATTACGCCATCGCCTGCTCCGTAAATTTTCGCTCCACAACTATTCAAATAATCTGCCAAATCGCATATTTCAGGCTCTCTGGCGGCATTTATTATAGTTGTAGTACCGTTTGCAAGGCAAGCCGCAATCATTATATCCTCGGTTGCACCAACACTCGGAAACGACAACGCAAGCTTTGCACCCTTTAATCCTCTTGGTGTTGTACACTCCAAAAATCCGTGCTTTTCGCTTATTTTAGCCCCCATTTGTTTAAGTGCCTTAATATGAAGATCTATGGGACGAGGACCTATTTCGCAACCGCCGGGGAAAGACATTCTTACTTTTCCTGTTCTTGCAAGCATTGCTCCGAGAAAAACAATTGAGCTGCGAGTTTTCCTCATTAATTCATCAGGAATATCGGATTTATCAATATTATCCGCATTAATAAGCAAAGTACTGCTGTGGCGAGTTACATTACATCCAAGATACCTTAATATTCTAAGCGAAGCATCGACATCTGAAAGTTCAGGACAGTTATGAATAACATTCTCGCCTTTAGTAAGTATTGTGGCGGCAAGAATAGGCAAAGCACTGTTTTTTGCGCCTTGAACATACACCTCGCCGCTTAGCTTTTGCCGTCCTGTAACAAGCAATCTTGACACAGTAACACCCTCTCATAAAGAATACCAATATATTCTATGACAAAATTTCTTTAATGTTACTATGCCAATTGTTGTCTGTATTAAAGCAGACCCAATATATTTTTAACTACCGAATAAATTCTTTCGTTAGAATCGGTTATAGCCATCTTGCGAGAATTATCGCTTATCTTTTTAAGATTTTCAGGTGACAAAAGCATTTTATCTGCCATTTTCATAACAGCTTCACCTGTTAAATCCTTTTCTTCAATAATCTCAGCCGCACCTGCATTTACAAGTGCCATCGCATTGTGATATTGATGATTTTCCGCAACATTAGGTGACGGAATTAAAATTGCAGGCTTACCCATAGCCTGAATTTCGCTAAGCGTAATAGCTCCTGCACGACAAATTACAAGGTCAGCCGCCGCCATACAAACAGGCATATTATCAATATAAGGGCGGATATCGAGATTAGGGCAATCAGCTACATTTGCACCCTTTTCTTCAACAAGTGAAGGGAACCAATCGCCATAGCTTCCATATGCATGGATATGCTGATATCTGCCGTCAATACCGCTTCGTGCCACCAAATCAGCTACAGATTCGTTGATTTTTCTGGCACCTAAGCTACCTCCGAATGATAAAACCACAGGTCGTGGATCAAGACCAAGCTCTGCTCTTGCCTGCTCCTTATCGGCAGTAAGAATTTCGCCACGAACCGGATTACCTGTAATTACAAAATCTGTTCCCTTGTCAAAATACTTTTTTGCTTCCGGAACTGCCAGCATTACTTTTTTTACACTCTTAGCCAGCATTTTATTGGTTACACCCGGAAAGGCATTCTGTTCATGAATAATACAAGGGATACCCATTTTTGCCGCAGTTCTTATTACAGGCCCTGAAACATATCCGCCTGTACCTATACAAATGTCAGGTTTAAACTCTGCAATAATTTTTTTAGCTTCAATAGAAGATGAAAATGTTCGTTTTACTGTTTTAACATTTTCAATCATATTTTTAGGAGAAAAACTGCGTTTAAATCCGCTTATTGTAATGGATTTTATTTCAAATCCTGCCTGAGGAACAAGTCTTTGCTCCATACCGCCACGATTTCCGATGAATAAAAATTCGGTATCAGGGCGTTTTTTTCTGATAAATCCTGCAATTGCCAATGCAGGGTTTATATGACCGGCGGTACCTCCGCCTGCAAGCAAAACCTTCATCAAAAATTCCTCCGTATAATCCGTTTAATTTTACTGTCTTTCAATATTTGCAGTTCTTGAAATTGAAAGCACTATACCCATTTGTGCAAGTAACATAATGAGCGAACTGCCGCCATAACTAAAGAAAGGTAAGCTGATACCTGTATTAGGCAACCAGTCTGTAATTACCAATATATTAAGTATTACCTGAATACCAATCTGAGATGTTAAGCCGATACCAAGAAGCTTACCGAATTTATCCTTTGCTCTGAGTGAAAGGGTTATACCTCTCCATACAAGCAATGCAAATACAAGCAAAATAAGAACTGCTCCGATAAATCCAAGCTCCTCAACAACAATAGCAAAAATAAAGTCATTCTGAGGCTCAGGAAGATAAAGATACTTCTGTCTTGATTGACCTAAGCCAAGTCCCCACAAGCCACCCGAACCGATAGCGTAAAGGGAATTTCTTGTTTGCCATGTAGTCTGCCACATATCCTCTGTAGTATATTCAAGTGCCTGACCCCAGCCATCCATACGGCTCATAGCATAGGACAAACCACCTGTAACAGCCAAAATCATTATAATGCCACCGAGAATTACAGCACCCATTACGAGGTACTTAGTATTAATACCGCCCAAATACAGCATTAATACTGTAAGAATACCGATAATTACAATACCTGAATAGTGCGGTTCCAACAAGAGCAATAATGCAGTTGAGCCAAAAATAACAATTCCCGGTACAACGCTATACTTTATGGTATGCATTTTATTATAGTATTTACTGCACCAATGAGCAAAAAACAAGATTATTGCAAACTTTGCAATTTCCGATGCCTGAATGTTAAATTGTCCGATTGGAATCCAACGCTTAACACCATCATCACCGGGTAAAAGTAAAACTATAATAAGCGTAATATATGATACTAAAAGCACGATGGGGGCGATTTTATGAAGCTTGTTATAATTAAAGTACGACACCGCACCCATTATAAAAATTCCTATGCCGACAAATATAAGCTGTCTTATAAGAAAATGATAGCTATCACCTTTTGTGTAATATGAAAATGCATAGCTTGCAGAAAACATCATAATAAGTCCGATTACAAGCAAAATAAGAACAATTGCACAAAACGGCAAATCAATTCCCATACCTACATTTATAAAGCTAAACTTCTTTTTACCGTGTTTACGGGAGGGTTTTTTAGAAATCTTTTCTTCCTTTGTTTTCTGCTCAGTGCTGTGATTATCATTATATGTTCTTTTTGAACCAGCATTTGAGGTCATTTTTTTTGATGATTTAGAAAGAGACATTTTGCACCCTCCTTATATATAATAAATAAATAGCATTAAACCGAAGCCACACCGAAATACACAAGAGCAAAAGCAATTGCACCAAATACAGCACCTACTATGCTGAATATTGTGACAATCTTAACCTCACTCCATTTGCACATTTCAAAATGGTGGTGTATTGGACTCATTTTGAAAAGTCTTTTTCCGTGAGTAAGCTTGAAATAAGAAACCTGAAGAACAACAGAGAGAATCTCTGCAATATATACTATACCGATTGGAAGTAAAAGAATCGGCATATCAAGCGAAAACGCAAGAGCACATACAAGACCACCTAAGAACAATGAACCTGTATCGCCCATAAATACCTTTGCAGGGTAAAAGTTCCATACCAAAAAGCCCAAGCAAGCACCTGCCGCTGCCGCACTCATTGCAGTAATACCCAGGAAGCTGAGCATACTTGAAATAAGCATAAATGCTACACAAGCAAAAAATGTAAGTGAAGCATCTAAGCCGTCGATACCGTCTGTAAGATTAACTGCATTAACCATACCGACAATTACAAGAGCCGCAAGCACATAGTAGAAAACACCTAAATCAACATAACCTACAAAAGGAATAAGAGTTGAAGTGCCACAACCTGAAAAAGCTAAAACAGCAAGATAAATTCCTGCCGCAAGGAACTGTAAAACAAGCTTCTGTTTTGCTGTAAGACCAAGATTACGCTTTTTAACTACCTTAGTATAGTCATCAACAAAACCGATAAGACCGTTAGCAAGAGCAAGACCCAAGCCTGCAAAAATCATAACACTTTCTTTTTGAATATCTGCAAAATATGTTGTTACAAAATTATCTCCTGTAAGGATATATACAATTGTGCTGATTATTGTTACAACTGCAATTGCAATAATAAACATAATTCCACCCATTGTCGGGGTTCCCTGCTTATTCTTATGCCAGTTAGGTCCGATTTCAAGAATAGTCTGCCCAAACTTTAGCTTTAGCAAATACGGAATTAAAAACTTTCCTACTACAGCAGAGATTATAAACGCCACAAGTGCCGCACAAAATGTCCATATTCCATAAATCATTATTATCTTTCCTTTCAGTAGATAAATTTCATAATTCATTAAAATTAATCGTTCAATGTTGTAGACGAAGCAAATTTAACGGTGATAACCGTTCCTGCTCCTACCTGAGTACCCGGCTTAATATCCTGCGATATACTGATAACCTGCGTACTTCCTGCACCTTCAAAGCTTGCATTTAATCCATATGCACTTGCAACAGAATTAACCTGAGATACAGTCAAGCCGATAAGACTTGGTACTGTAACTGTTTGCGACGCACTTGTGCTGTCTGTATACAGAACAATGTTACCGCCATTCTGAATTTTTGAAGATACAGTAGGAATCTGAGCTACAACTGTTTCGCCTTCACCCTTAACAGTTGTAGTAAAGCCGTCAGCCTCAGCCTTAGCCTGAGCATCAGCAACACTTATACCTGTATAATCACCTGCCGCTACATCAATGTACTGTAGCTCGTCATCTGAATACTGAGTTTTAACCTCGAGATAAGGAAGAACCTCATTCATAATATTGATAAATACAGGAGAAGCAACCTGAGAACCGTAGTATGCGTTTCCTGATGGTGTATCAAAAAATACAAGCATTGCAATTTGAGGGTCATCAGCAGGAGCATAACCACAGAATGAAGAAATATAGTCCTTATCAAATCCACTCTGAGGCTTTGTAACGCCGATTTTCTCAGATGTACCTGTTTTACCTGCTACCTTATAACCTGCAACATAACCCGATGTAGAACCGGCTGTTTCGGTGTTGTAGCCAAGTATTTCGTTCATCTTATCTGATGTTTGTTTAGAAATTACCTGACGCTTTACTGTTTTTTCTTTATTTTTTATTACATGACCGCTTGAATCTGTAATTTTTGAAACAACATAAGGCTCAAGCACATAACCGCCATTTGCAACAGCCGCACAAGCTGTAATCATTTGAATAGGTGTAATAGAAAAGTTCTGTCCGAATGAAGCAACCGCCAAGTCAACCTCGCTCATATCTTCCTTAGCCCAGATATTATCATCTGCCTCACCCGGAAGGTCAATTCCCGTTCTGTCAGAAAAACCGAATCCATCGTAATACTGATAGAATTTATTCTTCTTGAGAATTTGACCAATTTCCATAAATGCAGGGTTGCAGGAATTACAAACCGCCTGCACGAAATTCTGCAAACCATGACCCTCTGTATGAGAGCAATGAATTATATCTCTGCCAAATGCAACTGAACCTGTGCAATTAAAAGTAGAATTATCGTTTACCAAATTCTCTTCAAGTGCCATAGCAGCTACACATACCTTAAATACCGAACCCGGCATATATGTATCGGCAATAGCTTTGTTACGCCACATAGCCGAAAGAGCCTCACCCTCAGCGGCAAGCTGTTTTTCTTTTGGTAAAGCGGCAATTTGACTCTGCTTATATTCCGGAAGCTCATAAGGCTTATTAAGGTCATAACCTTCGGAAGTTACCATTGCAAGAATAGCACCTGTATTAACATCCATTGCAATGCAGACACCTCTATTAAGAACCGCATTGTCAGCCAAACCCTGCTTCATATATTTTTCGCAGATTGACTGCACTGTTTCGTCAATTGTAAGATAAATATTGTTACCGTCCTCAGCATCAACGCTCTGCTCATATTGGAACGGCATATCTGTTCCTCTTGAATTTTTAGCAGTAATTATTCTGCCGTTAATTCCTGCAAGGAAGTCATCATATTTATATTCAATACCTTCAAGACCCTGATCATCGCTACCTGTAAAACCAATAACGCAGGAAGCAAGATCATTTTTTGGATAATATCTTTTGTAATCATCCAAAAGCTGAATTACATTACTGCAATCATATTCTTCTTTTTCAAGTGTTTCTCCAAGCTCTATAATTTTTTCACGCACATCAGATTCAATTTTTCTTTTAACAACTACATAGTAGCTATCCTGCTTTGTTTTTTCCAAAACATTTTCATATTCAAGATCAAGAATCTTTGAAAGCTCTTCTGCTACAAAAGTTCGTTGTTTATCAGTCTTAAAATAAGCAGGTGCCATTACAACCTGCCACACCGACGCACTTTCAGCCAAAACCTTTCCGTTTACATCATAAATAGAACCACGCTTGGCGTTAATAATTGTATCCTTAAGCTGTTGGTCAACTGCCTTTTCGTGAAGCTCCGGACCCATTGGCACAGTCAGATAAAAAAGTCTTGCAATAGATGCACCAAAGCCAAAAACAAGAATTATAATAATAAGAATTGCAGTTCGCTGTCTAAGTCTTTGATTAGGTCCCTTTAAGGCTCTTTTTTTAGTTTTATTAGTTACGGTATTTTCTTTATTATCCAAACGAATAGCTCCTTCCACCGCAATTCAATAATAAGTTTTATAAATGCAATTTAAATTAAAACAAAATGCACAACAAAATATACCCGTATTATACCGAAAAAAGAGTCAAGACTCAGTCTTAACTCTTATTCTTTCATAACATACTTATTAAATTTGAATCTATGTTATGACCAAAGATTATTTATTGAGTCGATAAACTGAGTAAATAAATTATTGCCCTCCTGAGAAGACACCTCTGCTTTATCTCCTCCCGAAAGAGTAACAAACTCCTTCTGTGTGTTTGAAGCCTTGGTCATACCAAGAACATTTTCTGCATAGCTTTCAATTTCAGAGGTTGAAAGATTTGACTCAACCTTCATCTGAGTCTGAGTATAAATACTCTGATTGTTAGCAAGCGTGTTCTTTGCAGTGATTATTTCTTGGTTAAGTTCAGTAAGTTGAACCTGTCCAACGATTATTGCACCAATTACCAATGCAATAACTATTCCGCATACACTGCCAAACGCAAGCTTTAGCGGAATATGTTTGCGTTTTCTGATTTTCATTAGCTCTTCTTCAGGAAGAGTAACGATTTTTCCTACGCTATGTACTTTCTTTTTTTTGCTGTTCCTGCTGTCCTCCTGCTCTTTGTGCAGGGGTAATGCTGAAGCTTTAACATCCTCATCGAACAGACTCAGGTCATAAGCAGCGTTTAAATTTTCATATGCCATTGTATTGCACCTTATGCCTTTCTATATCAAATTTTCATAAAAACACACAATTCCGGGCATATTTAAATATTACATTCAATACACCCAAAATATTTCAATTTATTAACCATTTGTTATAAATTTTACACACACAAATCATTTCCAAAAAATTGGAATCAAGCAGACATTTGCGAACATATAGTTATTACAAACATCTAAAGCACAATCAGTAGTATCTGTAATATCATTTACAACTTTGTTATATTTTACTACAAATATGTTGCTTTGTCTAGTACTGAGAAGAAATTTTTTTAAATTTTTTCGCAGATTCTTAACTTTGCACTCCTGGCTCTAGGGTTAAGTTCTAATTCTGTCTCATTTGCACAAACAGGCTTTCTGGTAACAAGCTTAGCTTTAGGTGTATTACCACATACACATACCGGAAAATCCTTTGGGCAAGTACAGCCCTTACACCACTCTGCCATTTTTTGCTTTACAATTCTGTCTTCAAGCGAATGGAAGGTAATTACAGCTAATCTGCCGCCACTGCCTAACAGTTCAAAAGCACCGTCAAGACCTCTTTGTAAAACGCCAAGCTCATCATTAACAGCAATTCTTAAAGCCTGAAAAGTTTTTCTGGCAGGGTGTCCGTCACGCCTTACACGCTGAGGAACATTATTTTTGATAATTTCCGCAAGCTCCAAGGTAGTTTGAAGCGTCTTTTCTTCCCTAGCCTTAACTATACCCTTAGCTATTGAATCTGCATATTTTTCCTCGCCGTAAGCGTAAATTATTCTTTTAAGCTCAGCAAACGGCAAAGTATTAACAAGCTCTGCGGCTGTTGTACCGCTTTGGCTCATACGCATATCCAAAGGTGCATCCTCGTGGAACGAAAAACCTCTTTCAGCCGTATCAAGCTGATGTGATGAAACACCAATATCAAGCAGAACACCGTCAAGCCTTCCGACACCTCTTGCAAGAAGAAGGTCTTTAATATCAGCAAAATTGCCCTTAATAATTATTGAGTTTTCGCAATTTTTAAAACGCTCGGTAAGTGTTGAAATTGCATCAGGGTCCTGGTCAATAGAGATAAGCTTGCCTGAATCAAGTCTTTTTAAAATCTCACTACTGTGACCACCGCCGCCTGCCGTACCGTCAGCGTATATTCCGTTTTCCCGTATATCAAGCCCGTTGATAGTTTCATTAAGCAGGACGGGAATATGAGAAAATTCCATTATATCCTCCTTATAACTTTAACATAGACATAGCCTGTTCAATATTAGCCTGCTGAGAAGCAATAAACTCTTCAAAGTTTTTACTATTCCAAATTTCAACTCTTTTATTCATACCTACCACAAGAGCCTCGTCTGAAATATCAGCAAATTCTCTAAGCTTTTGAGGAATAATAACTCTGCCCTGAGCATTTGGTGTAACCTCCTGTGCCGTTGCACTAAAGGTATATTGCAAAGCCATAGAAAGGTTTGCAGGAAGCTCATCAATTTTGGCATTGATATTTTTATATTCCTCTGCACTAATAGCCTGAATACAGGTATTATTAAACCCTCTTGCAAGATAAAATGTATCTCCCAGCTCCTCACGGAACTTTGCAGGTAATACAATTCTTCCCTTGGAGTCAATTGAATGGCTTGACATACCGGAAAACATATTACCCACCCCCATACACTTAATAAAACTTGCAAATCTAAATCGAATTGGTCCAAAATTCGTATTTTTCAGTCACCAAATGACACGATGTGCCACCGATTGGTACTATTATACTCTATATACTAAAAAAAATCAAGACGAAAGTTAATAGAACATTCATATTATTACAGATATAGACTTAAATTGATTTAATATTAATAATGCAAATAACAATATAAAAAACTAAAACAGATAGTCTACTGCCTTAATTCCATTTCATATTAACAAACACCGTATTGACATAATCGCCAATACGGTGTTTTTACTATATAATGATACTATGTTATATTTATTTGTAATTAAGTAACATCTTGATTGATATTTTATAAACTTTGCATATAGTTATTGTAATTTTGTGTAAGGGGTAGTATAATAAAGTTAAAGAGTTAAATAAACTCACTGCATTGTTATTCAGGAGGGAAAATTTATGTGTAAATTCAAAAAAGCTATAGCAGTAATGCTTTCTGCTGTTATGATGTTGACCGCCAGCATTATACCTATTACAGTAAATGCCGCTACAGTTGAAAGTAGTTCGGTTGATTCAACGATAACAGGAATATATAACGGATTTAGTTATAGTATAACTGAGCAAAAAGTTACAATTACCGGTTATACAGGTACAGAAACCGAAATAGAAATTCCAAGCATAATTAGGCATTGCCCTGTTACACGCATTGGCGATTCTGCATTTAAAAATAGTGCAATAACTAATGTTATATTACCTGATACAGTAGAATATATAGGTCAATATGCTTTTGCTTACAGTGCGTTAATAAATATAGAAATACCAGATAGTGTTACATATATTGATAAGTGTGCTTTTGGGTTTAGTAAGATAGAAAAAATAGTGATACCTGATAGTGTTACATACTTAGGCTCATCTGCTCTTACTAATTGTCGTAATTTAACTGATGTAACATTGTCGAATAATATATCAAGTATTGAATCGGGTCTTTTGTTTTATTGTGATTCTTTAACTAAAGTAGTAATACCAAATAGTGTTACTTCTCTTGGTGAATCTGTATTTGAATGGTGTGGTAAAATTGAAGAAATTATATTATCTGATAATATAGATATGATTCCAAATGGAATTTTTGGTGGTTTAAAAAAATTAAAAAAAGTAGAACTGCCGGCTAATCTAAAAATTATCGGAGAGGGAGCTTTTTACGGATGTACTAGCTTATCAGAAATTATTTTACCAGATAAAGTAACTAATATCGGATACAAGGCTTTTTACAATTGTACAAAATTGAAAAGTATTACTGTACCCAAAAATGTACAAGAAATTGGTTATAGTGCACTTGGATGGTATATAGTTAGTCAAGAATATCTTCAAGAAGGTATAGTAAAAGGATTTACAATATATGGATATAAGGGTACAGTTGCAGAAAAGTATGCAACTGAAAATAAAATTAAGTTTATAGATATAACTTATAAAAATACGCCTATTGGTGATGTTGATTTTGATGACGAGCTTACTGTTCTTGATGTTACTTTGTTGCAAAGATATTGTGTATCTGCTACCGAATTTACTGATATACAACTTAGCTTTGCTGATGTTGATAAAAACGGCAGTGTCGATATAAACGATGCTACCGCTATTCAGAGATTATTAGTTGAATAATTTATACACAAAATTCCGTATTGACAGAAGATTGCCAATACGGATTTTTTAATTTAAGCTATATACTTTAACTTATAAAGATTATTATAGTGTTGTTTCATATTGTGTTTAAAAAGGCTCCTTTATAAAAGGAGCCTTTTTAGTGTGCTGTCTGCACGAACTGCGAGCAAGGCACTCGCTTTTATAAATTTAATTTTGATTAAATCTTGATAAAAATGCCTGAGTTCTTGGATTTTGCGGATTGCAGATAACCTGCTCAGGAGTTCCCTCCTCCGCAATTACTCCGTCAGCCATAAAAATTATTTTATCTGCTACATCACGAGCAAAGTCTATTTCGTGAGTAACAACAATCATTGTGCTGTCTGAGCTTTTAAGACCTCTGATAACATTTAGAACCTCTCCTGTCAACTCAGGGTCAAGAGCTGATGTTGGTTCATCAAAACAAAGCACATCAGGATTTAACGCAAGTGCTCTGGCTATTGCAACACGCTGTTGCTGTCCGCCACTAAGATTACAAGGATAAGAATCTTTCTTTTCGGAAAGTCCTACCTTTTCAAGAAGACTAAGTGCATTTTGCTTTATAAGCTCCTGAGCTTCTTTATAGGTTTTAACACCCATATACTCGCCATTAAGCTTTATTTGTTCCTTAGCGGCAAGCATAGGTGCAAGCGTAATATTTTCAATGACCTTATACTGAGGAAACAAATTAAAGGACTGAAAAACAAGACCGAAATGCAATCTGTTTTTTCTTATTTCACTGTCACTTGTTTTTGAAGCATCATTGCTATCAAAAAGAACCTTATCATTGACTGTAATTTTACCTTCTTGCGGTGTTTCAAGAAAATTAAGGCATCTTAAAAGAGTTGTTTTTCCTGAACCGGAGGAGCCAATAATAGCAAGCACCTCGCCTTTTTCAAGGTTAAAGCTAATATCCTTTAAAACCTCTGTCTTACCGTAATTTTTGCGTATATTTTCTACTTTTAACAAAGACATAATCTCTCCCCCTTAGCCCTTATAATAATTAAGCTTTTTCTCTATAAATGAGAAGAGAAGCGTAAGTCCGCCGCAGAATATCAAATAAAATACTGCAGAATAGAACAGCGGCCAAATAAGACCCTGCATAGAAAAGTCCTTTGCGTTCATAAGAATTTCAGGAATTGCGATAACGCTTGCAAGAGATGTATCCTTAACAAGGGTAATTATTTCGTTACCAATCGGAGCTGTAATTCTTTTAATAACCTGAAGCAAAACAACTCTGAAGAAAATCTGACTTTTCTTCATACCCAAAACCTGTCCTGCCTCATACTGTCCCTTTGGAATAGCCTCTATTCCGCCACGGTAAATTTCCGAAAAATATGCCGCATAATTGATTACAAACGCAATTATAGCTGCATTCATTCTTGAAAAATTAAATTGTCCGTCAAGCAAAAGCGGAGGCACATAGAACACCACAAAAAGCTGGAGCATTAGCGGTGTACCTCTTATAATCCAAACAAAAGCTTTAGTTATATACTTGAGTGGTAAAAACTTTGAGCGAGAACCCATTGAAATTATAAGTCCAAGCGGAAGTGCAATCAATAAAGTTATTATGAAAATAAAACAGTTCTGTCCAAATCCGTTGAGCAATTGCTCTGTAACATTTAAAAACTGATTCATATTAATATCCTATCAAAATTAAGCCTTATCAGATGGTTTAACAAGGAGAAGGTCACTAAGGTTATACTTCTCTGCAATTGTACCAAGGTCGCCCTTATCAGCAACAGCCTGAATTGCATTATTGAACTTCTCAAGAGTTACTGTGCTATCCTTACGGAGTGCAATACCGTACTGCTCAGGTGAAAAGCTCTTGCCGTCAACAACCTTGAGATTTGAATAATCTGAACCCTCTGAAAGTGTACCGATTGACATTACATAGTCAATAACAGCAATATCAGCAGTACCTGACTTTACCTCAAGAAGTGCTTTTGCCTGAGAGTCAACAGCAATATATTCAGCTTCTTTAAAGAACTCATCAGCCTTTGCAACATCTTCACCGGCAGACTTCTTCTCTGCAACAACAGTTGCACCCTTAATACCCTCGGCAGTTGAGAATTTATCAACATTCTCAGCCTTTGTAACCATTACCTGCTTATTTTCCATATATGGAATTGTAATATCCATATTAGCCTTACGCTCATCTGTAATTGTAAGACCGTTCCAAATGCAGTCAATAGTCTTTGCATTAAGCTCTACTTCCTTTGAATCCCAGTCAATTTTCTGGAACTTTGGAGTAACACCTAATTCAGCACAAACCTTTTCTGCAAACTCAGTTTCAAAGCCTGTAAGCTTGCCATTTTCATCCATATAATTCATCGGCTCAAAATATGTAATACCGATGATAAGCTCACCCTTGTTGCTGATATAATCCCAATCATTTTCAGCCTTTGAACCAGCGTTAGAACCGCCGCAACCTGTAAGTGCAGTAGCAGCCATAATTGCAGTCATTGCAAATGCTAAGATTTTTTTCATAAGTAAAATCCCCTTTAAATCAAAATTACTAATATTATAACATTATCATATTAGTAAAGTAAAGTGTTTATTTGCAAAAAAATGTAAAAAATTATGTTTTATTTTTGCAAACTTACTTCATAAAGCTTTTTCAGCAATTTTTCTTCATTTAAAAGCAATTATCTCGAACACAAATCGTGCTAAAAATAAATACATAATAAAAAAACAATTGACAAAATAATATTAAAACAGTATACTTTTTTAGAGTCGTAAAAGACAATAATTTTGAGGGAAATTTAGAATGAAAAAAACATCATTAATGGCATTATTAATTGCGGTAATTGCGATAATGTCAACATTTACAGGATGCTTTAATGCAACACCTGAGCAAAAGTTACAGGCTTACGCAGATTCACCGGCTGCACAAAGTATGCTTAAAAAAGCAAATAAAATGGCAGATGATTCTGCAACACTGGAATGTTATGTTGAAGATAACAAGTTTTTTTATAAGCTGACTATGCTAGAGCAGATTGATCCGGAAGCACTGCCTTATGTAGAAGAATATGTTGACACAGAAACTACTGCTCAAGCAGATGCTTATAAGAGTGACCTTAAAATTCTTAGAAAAGAATCAGGTGTAGAAGACGCTGTATTAGTTCTTGAATTTTTCAATGCTGATGGCTCACTTATTTATGAAACATCATTTGACAGTGTGGATGAGTAATTATCTTTGTAATTTTGTTTAAAACAAAATTACAATCAATATTGTGAGGTTAAAGAGCTTCGCCCTTTAAAATCCCACAAGGACTCCGTCCTTGACCTGCAAGCCTTTGAAAAGGCTTGACCGAAACTTTTAGTTTGGGTTCGGGCATAAAAGTTTAGAAAAAAATAATACTACTAAATTTATACAAATATTTAAACACAGCGATTGCTTGCAAAACAAGCAGTCGCTTTTTTATCCGAGCAATTTCATATAAATAAAAAAAGAGCTACCCTATAAAGGATAGCTCTGAATTACAATATTTACTTAACTGAATTAGTCAGCTGAGTAAGGAAGTAAAGCAAGGTGACGAGCACGCTTAATAGCGATTGTGAGGTCACGCTGATGCTTTGCACATGTGCCTGTTACACGGCGAGGAAGGATCTTACCTCTCTCTGACATATAACGACGAAGGCGTGCAATATCTTTGTAATCAATATGTTCAACCTTATCTACACAGAAGCCGCAAACTTTCTTACGAGCCTTTCTGCCACGGTTATTTGGTCTTTCTGCCATAGTGAATTCTCCTTTCATGAGAATATATTTAAACTAAGTTATAATTAAAATGGTAAGTCGTCATCCAATGGCATATCCTGAAAATCAGCGTTTGAACCACTCTGATATGATGCAGGAGCCTGCTGAACAGGCGGCTGTGAATATGCAGGAGCAGGAGCATATGATGGTGCACCGCCATATGGCTGACTGCCATAAGACTGGTTATAAGCACCTGTATTTTCACGGCGTTCACCTGTGAAAGATACATTATCTGCTACGACCTCAACAACATAACGAGTTGAACCGTCTTTAGCCTGATAAGTACGGCTTTGGAGCTGACCTTCAACAGCAATAAGTGAGCCTTTGCCAAAATAACGGCAAACAAACTCTGCTGTGTTACGCCAACAAACAATATCAAAAAAGTCTGCCTTACGCTCTTCGCCACTCTTAACATAGCTACGATCTACAGCTATACGGAAACTAGATACGCTGATGCCCGTTCCTGTTGTTTTTAATTCAGGGTCAGAAACAAGTCTGCCCATTAAGATTACTCTGTTTAACATTTGTTTCCCTTTCGTAATTCAGACACATCTAATAGTAAGATATGCCCTACAACATCATTATTCGTCTTCCTTCTTGATAATTAATGAACGCATTACGCCGTCTGTGATTTTGTAAATACGATCGAGCTCTGCTGGGAACTCAGCTGTGCTTTCAAAATCAAAAAGAACATAATAGCCTTCACTTTCCTTATTGATAAGGTAAGCAAGCTTTCTCTTGCCCCACTCGTCAACATTCTTTAAAGTGGCATTCTTTTCGATGAGAGCCTTGAATTTTTCAATGATAGCCTGAATACCTTCTTCGCCCTTCTTCATTGAAATAATCATTACTGTTTCGTAATTAGCCTTTACTGCCATTTTGTTGCACCTCCTTCTGGACATTATGGCGGTTACTACCGCAAGGATTTGTTGCATAAAGCAACATCTATAATTATATCACAAATTATATGCTTGTCAACAGTTTTCATTATATTTTCCTGATTTTTACTGTCTTAAATATTTTATTTTCTTATATCTAAATAAAAAAATAGAACAGTGATGGAATAGTAATAATCGCTGCTAATTGCGACACAAGAGCAAGTCCTGCCCCTGTTTTGGGATTCTCACCATACGCTGACGGAATTATTACCGTATTTAGCCCAAGTGGCATTGCATTTGCACAAAGCGTTACTATAATTATTTCTGAGGGCACATTAATTGCTTTTAAAACAAACACAATCAGCATCGGCAAAACGACAAGTCTTACTCCTGCAATGACATAATTTTGCCATTGACATAACAAGTTCTTTAGCTGATACCCACCTATTACAAATCCCGTAAGTATCATTGCAATCGGTGACATACAATTAGCTAAACTATCTATAATTGATGATATAAAATTGGTTTTCGGCACTTTAAGCAATCCTAAAATTCCACCCAAAAACAACGCTATAAATATTGGATTTACAATTGATTTTATTGAAAAGCCTCGTTGTTCGTTTGGAATTAGCCACGAAATGCCTATTGAATAAGTAAACAGGTTCAGTGGAAGTGTAAACATCATATAATCAAATAGCACTACACTATCAGCACCATATATTCCCTGCACCATTGCTGTTCCGACAAACCCGAAATTAGACACACAAAGCGAATATCGGTATATTTTCCTTATATAATCATCATTAGTCAGAAATCTTGAAACAACAAAGGCTACCAAAATACAAAAAGACAATATTACTGTACTATAAATAATATAACTCCATTTAGTTGATATATTTTTGACGGTGCAGTTTGTCCAAAATGTGTTTATTACAACCGCAGGCATAAATAATTTATTTTCCATCCGTGAAAACACCACAGATGCTTCCTTAGGCAATAAATTACCTTTTTGCAAAACAAACCCTATTAATATAAATGAAAACAGTACACCTATTCTTGAAATTACAGCTGTAATAACTTCCATAACGCACCTTCCGTACATACATATATTGTATAGTATGGAAAATTTAATAGAGTATATACACAAGCGATTTTTTGAAAATTTATACTAATAAAGCAGAACAGACCGCCTTGCGACGGTCTGTTCTACGATTGTGTGTTTTATGAAAATGAATGTTTCAAAACTGAAGCATCACATTTTTCCTATTTATACAACAGATTACTTATCTGTTTGTATAAATTATACTTCAAATTTCACTGTATTTCAATAGTTTAAGAGTTGATTTGTTTTTTCTAAACAGTCAAAACAATACAATGCACAAAATTTGCATATTGAATTTGTGCATTATTTTTTCTATTTTTTAAAATTAAGGTTAATTTCAGTATTTTTAAATTCGCCCAACTGTCATTTTGCACAACCCTCAAACACTATATTCGTTATTTATGCCAAGTTTCATAATAATATTAAATACAAGCTAATTATTAATAAAACTATAGAGCAAAGTCCGTACAATGGGACTTACGCATCGTTATTATCACATTTAATGAACATTTGTTCTTTATAGTATTGCTTTTTAACAATTATGTTCGTATAATTATATATAACAGAGGCGAAACTTGTGGAATTTTCGATTTCTGTAAGTATACAACTAAATCGCCCCAACTTGTTGTATACAAACTAAATTTAATGATAAGGAAGTAATATATGAATTATTATGAATGGGCAGAAGAATATTTTGATACTGCCAATTTAATTAATGACACGATAAAAAAACTTAAATCTCAGCATCGCACTGCTAACGCAGTAAACAAAAAAGAGCTTAATTTAAAAATCGCTAAATACAGAAACTACTACAACGAGGCAATACAAACTGCTAATCACTTATTGGAAAGAGCCGGAGGGCTTGGATGAGTATGAAAGAAATCAAAATTACTAACAAAAATATCAACAAGATATTTTTTGATAAAAGTGTTTCAGATTCATATTCAAAAACCAATTACAAACAAAAGCAAAATATGAAGTTGCTGTTAAGCAAGGCGATAGAAAATGAGCTAACCGATAATCAGAAAAAGTGTTTAATTGATTATTATTTAAAAGGTAAAAAAGAAAAGGAAATCGCCCTGGAAATGGGTATTGCTCCTTGCACCGTATCAAGACATATTACTGCCGGCAAAAAGAAGCTGAAAAGAATAGCCTCTTATTTTGCGGCATAACAATAAATCTAAGCCAATAAGCCTATAATCAAATATAGAGCTTATTGGCTTTTGTTTGTATTTATTTCAATACGCTTGTAAGCAGCTACATCAATTTTACTTTGCAGTAAATTCAGATTATTATTCGTAATAAGCTCCTCTTTTTTAAGCTTTGCAAGTCTTTTTATACAACATTCAAGCGAAGCCGCCAAAGATTTATTCTCACATTCCCATACTGCCTCAAGCTGTTTTGCAGTATGCGATCGAGTGTATTTTGCACACTTTTTACTTTTATTAAAATGCTCATTTATTCTTCGTTCAAAATCAGATGCTATACCGGTATACAATGAGTTGTCGCTACACCTTAACATATATACATAATACAAATTATCACCACCGATTTACGATATTTTATCATAATTTTATGTTACATACAACTTTTTGTTTCTTATTTTATTGTATTTATTATTCTACTAATGTATAATAACATTATATATAATGTAAATTAAGGTGATTTCATGTTCATTAACAAACGATTAGTATGTGTATTACTAACTTTTTTATTATTTACCTCTGCATTACTTGCAGGATGTATGTCTGACGAAGAAAAACAACAGGCAAGCGAAAATGTAGCCCTTGCTACACCTATTATTGAGGAGTTTATTGATGCTAATTATAATGGTGCAAGGATTAAGGATATTCAATGTGCTACATATACCGGAGGTGCAGTATTCCCTGAAACGTACGCAAGCGACTATGTTCGTGCCAATATAACTTATAATTTTCAAAACTTTTCCGTAATGACAGATGTAAAAACAGGAGATATTTATACTGATTATTATACAGATGAATTTAAGAAAAGTATTTACGATGCAGTTATTTCTAAAACAGGAGTTCCTACTCCTGACTCATATAATGTTATTTATAGTTGCAATGATATAAGCTCTAATATTTCAAAAAAGAGTGATTATTTTATCGAGCACGATATTAAAGACTATGAAAGCTTGCTCGATAGCACAAACCATACAATTTCAATTATCTTCAATTACGCAAATACTAACTATAATTTAAACAGTCCCAGATTAGATTCTTTTTTCAAAAAATGCGGAAGCAATATAGTTAATCTCTCGTTAGTAAATTACTATAACAAGTCCAGATATAATTCATCTGCTAGCCGATATAATTATCTTGCAACTGTTAATTTATTTGAATCCGACGTAATTTATAATATAAAAAACATAAGAGTTGCTCGATCAACCTCATTTTACAACAATAACACCCCAACTATTGATAACCACGCAATTATTGATGATTATTATGAAATTGCACACTTTAAAAAAGATGGTATTGAATTTGTATGGAACAAATCAGCATATAATGTTAAGTTCTCCGAAACTTCGATAAGAGAAAATCCGCCGCAAAATAACAACGGTGTTGATTACGGGTATAAATATATACCAATAAAAAACAAAGCTATTAAGGCTACAATAAGCTCTCGTATTTCAGATAATATCAACAATGATGTTGATGACCTTAATCTTTATTTTGACCCTTCGCTAAAGGGAAATACACTTATCGCTTTGGAGGAAAACCTGTTACTTAATGAACCAACAGAAATTACTTCAAATACAAATTATTCAATCTACATCAACGCCTCAGAACTTGAGACGCAAACTATAACCTTTGGATTATATGAAAAAATTGACACCTCATCAAATAAAGAAGAGTAATCCTTAATATTAATAAATTCATATCCCCTTGGAGGTCTAATTATGTCGAACAAAAGAAAATACACTCTCGGTGAAGAAATATTTAACTCTGTTTCACACGGAATTGGTGCCGGACTTTCGATTGCCGGAACTGTTATTCTTATCGTAGTTTCTGCAATATACGGAAATGCTTGGGCAGTTACAAGCTCGGCAATTTACGGAGCTTCACTTATTATTTTGTATACAATGTCAACACTTTACCATTCGCTTACAAATAAAAAAGCAAAAGCATTTTTCAGAATAATGGACCACAACACAATATTTTTATTAATTGCAGGAACCTACACCCCAATAACACTTTATATATTGGGCGGTACAATAGGCTGGATTCTCTTTGGTATTGTTTGGGGTGCCGCTGTAATTGGTATAACATTTAATTCAATCAGCCTTGAAAAAGCAAGAATACCATCTATATTTTGCTATGTAGCAACCGGATGGGTTATTATTTTTGCAATTAAGCCTTTGGTTGCAAAAATACCGTTTATTTCTTCCCTTTTTCTTATCATTGGCGGTGCATTTTATACATTAGGAATTATATTTTATATAATTAAAAAAGTAAAATATTTTCATTCTGTATGGCATTTATTTACGGTTGCGGGAAGTGTATTCCACTATTTTTCAATTCTTATTGCAATTCAAAATATGTAAATACTTAATTTCATTATAATCCATTTTGGAGGTCAGATAATGTTTAAAGTGTCAATCAATCAAATTAACCGTACCGAAGAGGAAGAAATCGTCATCAAATGCCACGAAATTAACGACGAAGTTTTATCGGTTATGGAAAAGCTAAAAAATAGTGATTCTGTTTTGCTCGGTACAAAAGATAACGCCGTTTTCAGAATTAATATTAAAGATGTGTTTTACATAGAGTCAGTTGATAACAAGGTTTTTATCTGCACACAAAAGAATGTCTATGAATCTAAGCTTAAGCTTTATCAAATTGAAGAAGCTCTCGATGGTACAAAATTCTTGCGATGTTCAAAATCTATGATAGTCAATCTTGGTAAAATCCGCTCGGTTACACCATCTATCAGCGGACGACTCGAAGCAGGTATGCAAAATGGCGAAACGATTATAATTTCACGCCAATATGTATCTGCTCTCAAGAAAAAGCTGGGAATGTGAGGTTGATGTATAATGAAAAATGTTATTAAACTTGTTGCCACTCATTTTTTTATAATTACTGTATGCGTTCTTGCTGTAACAGGGCTATCATATATACTTGATGGCGAAAAAAGTATTCCATTATACTATCCGTTTTTAGTTATCGGTATAGGTCTTGCAACGGCATTGCCTTCCGCTATTTTTTACTTTAAAAAAGAACCTACCAAAAAGCAAATTTACAAAAGAATCCCTTTTCATTTACTCTGCATTGAAACCATAGTTTTGACAGTAGGTTATTTTATAGGCTGGTACAACAGTTTTTCAAGTGCTATCCCTATAGCCTTAAGCGTGATTTTTATTTATCTTATTGTTTTTTTATCTACTTTATTCACACACAGAAATGCAGTTAAAGATATAAATAAAGCTTTGGAAAAATACAATTCAGACGAAGAAAACAACTAAAAGAAACACTTTATTTGCATAGCTAATTTACAAATGTTTACTTAACCAATATTATTGAGGTTGAGCAAGACTCCTAAAGCGTGTCGGCATTTACTAAATACACATTATATACCTTTAAATACATCTTACCTTAATCTTTTTGCAGGTTACGGCAAGATGTATTTTATTTATTTTCAGTTTATGATAAAATACAAGTACAGTCAAATAAAGAATTTTGGAGGCAAAAATGACATACGCTATCGAAGTAAAAAATCTTGTAAAAAACTACAAAAGCGTTCAAGCTGTAAAAGACATAAGCTTTAATGTAAAAAAAGGCTCATTCTTTGCATTCTTGGGAATAAACGGTGCAGGAAAATCGACCACAATTAACATTTTATGTAATGTAATTGAAAAAACTTCAGGTTCAATAAAGATAAACGGTTTTGATATTGATAATCAAAAGAACGAAATAAGAAAACATATCGGAATTGTATTTCAAAACAGCGTTCTTGATAAAGAATTGACTGTTATGGACAATTTGCTTTCAAGAGCATCATTTTATGGTATGAGTTCAAAAGAAGCTAAAAACAGAATCTCAGAGCTTACAGAACAGTTTACTCTTAAAAGTATTTTAAAGCAAAAATATAAAACACTCAGTGGCGGACAAAAGCGTAGAGTTGACATCGCAAGAGCGTTAATTAACAAACCGGAAATACTTTTTCTTGATGAGCCCACAACCGGACTTGACCCGGGAACAAGGCAACAGGTATGGGAAATCATACATAATCTAAGACACGAAACAGGGCTTACTGTTTTTCTTACTACACACTATATGGAAGAAACTGCCGACTGCGACAATGTGGTTATTATCGACTCGGGCAAAATTGTCGCAAACGATACCCCTAACAACTTAAAGAAGCAGTACGCAAGAAATAATCTTATATGGTACACATCCAAAAATGAAGCTATCGAAAAGCTACTGAAGGCTGAAAATAAAAAGTTTGAATATATTGCAGATGCTTACAAAATTGAAATTGAAAGCAGCAGCGAAGCTTCAAAGCTATTATTAAAGTATCCGCAAATTACCGATTTTGAAGTAATAAAGGGCGGAATGGACGATGTATTTTTGAATGTAACAGGAAAGAAGGCTGAGGTATAAAATGAACAATTTTGTAAAAGATTTTATGTCATTCAAAGGAATGTCAGCAAGAAATATCAAAGTATACCTGAAAGACAGAATGGCAATTATTTTTTCTATGATAACACCAATAATTGTACTTGGATTGTATTTGCTTTTTCTTAAAGATACATATGTTTCATCTATTGAAGATATTTTCGGAATGCTCAAAAAATCTGATATAGATGCAATTGTCAACAGCTGGCTAATCGCAGGTGTGCTTGGTACAGCGGTAGTAACTGTTGCTCTTAATTCGCTTACGGTTATGGTCAATGATAAAGAAAAGAAACTACACTACGATTATATCGCTTCTCCTGTAAAAAATCATATTGTAATGTTATCGTATTTTACAGGAGCAGTTATCAATACTATAATTGTTTGCTCAATATTAATGGGAGTAGGTCTTTTATTCCTTGCGATTACCGATTCATTTTATCTTAACTTTATAGACATTTTAAGTATGTTTGGAATAGTTGTTCTCGGTTCAGTTTCAGCTACAATTGTTCTTATGCTTTTTGGCTCATTCTTTACAAAAAGCTCTACCCTTAGCTCTTTTAGTGTTCTCGTTTCCGCAGGTATCGGTTTTGTAATCGGTGCATATATGCCTGTTTCACAATTCAGCGACACAATGCAGAATATAATTAATATGGTTCCTAGTTCACATATTGCAGGTTTGCTTAGAAATACAATTATGCAACCTGTTCTTGATTCAGTTGCCGGTGATTATTCATCAATCGCCGCAATTGATGAAGCTATGGCAGAAATGTTTTCACTAAAACTGCAAGTATTTGGAGAAGAAAGAGATATTCAGTTTATGCTTATCTACTCTACAATTGCCATTGCACTTTTCTTTATACTCAACATTATCGCTTATGCTGTAAATACAAAAAGAAAAGATGCGTAAAATCTTAATATACACGGAATTGTTTTGAGAATAGATTTACACTTATTTATTATCGTTGAAATCTTAGTCTATTTCCCATGAGAATTGTTAAAAAGCGTAGTAGCTTATATCATTGTGCTACTACGCTTTAATTCTAATTTTTTATTATCCAATCATTATTATTTTAACTCAATCAAAATATGTTGATCGGATGCTTTGATTGTATGATATTTAGTATCTTTTATTACAGGGAGATTTAGCTCGGTTAAATCACTACTGTCCTCTCTTGTAATATTTAAATAATAATTATTTATAAGCTGAACATCACCTTTATATGTATAACGACCATCACTAAACAAAACAGGAACTAATCTCTCTAACACTTTGTAATTATTAATCATTTCATTGACACTTGGAGCAAAATCAACAGTACCCTCAACCTGAACAGACACCGAATTCTCATTATTTAAAACCTCTATATCCTTAAGATCAGAAATAGCCTGTTCTATTCTAAAATCAGTATATTCTTTTTGTACATTTAATGCATTTCCATAAGTAAATGCAAATACGAAAAATAGCCAACTCAATAAAAATGTAACGGCTTTTCCAAATGCAATTTTATTTGTTAGTGCAACAGAAACACTTAACAATGACACCAATACTGTAACTCCATACATTGCACGAGGTTCAACAGATGGATTTTCAAGAATCAGGTATGCACCAAATGATAGTATTAACATTAATGATATAGAAACAACTGCCAAAAGAGCTGTTGCAATTCTATTTTGTTTTGAAAGACTTACTAAAATAATGATAAAGCTAACAACAATCAAAACAATTAACAGTAACCATATAATAGTAAAATCCTTAAAAATATAATCGAAATAAGTAGAAATATTTTTTATAATAGTTGACACACTAAATTTAGAACTAATAAATGATGAATCATTAGGTGTCATTAATAAATACTTAAAAACTATTAAACCTGATGCATATCCACACAATGATGTGAACACAAAAGTTAATATGTTTTTTATATTGTCTTTTTTTATCCACATAAAAAGTGCCAAAAGAATAGTTAAAATTGGAAAAATACCAGAAGAAGCCTGATATGTAGTACAAACAACAATAGTTCCTGCAAATACTGCCAATCCATATTTAATAGCAGTATTTTTATAATAAACAATTGGAGCTACTGCCGCAAACACTGATAACGCCATATACGGAGCGTCATATTTGTAAGAAAGACATTGTAAAAAGTAAGGAGATAACCCTAATGGAACAAGCGAAATTACTGCAAGTAAATTACAACTGTCCTTTTTAGATAATAATTCGGAAAATATATCTATTACAACAATTCCGGTAAACGCAAGCACAAAAACAGCTATTATTTGAGGTAATGGTGAAATATCAGTTAACCAAGTATTTCCGTGTATAAAATTAGCACAAAAAGTAGAAAAATATCTGCTAAAATCACCGGTAAGATTATATCCGTAATTCACTCTGGCTATATCGTCTATATAATTAAAATTAGCTCTAATAATAGGAACTATGCCAATACAATATATAGCAAATAGAATTAGCAATTGTTTTTTATACTTTACCAATAAACATTTAAATGGAGTTAAAACAGAAATAAAGCATTGACTAAATATATATAACGAATAAAAACCTATTGTGCACAAACCCAAAATTACTAAGCTAAGGGTTACTTCTGGTGGTATAATCGGTATAGCTTTTATTATCCCCGGAATACAATCGTGTAAGGTATTATATATATCCATATAAACAATACCCGAAAAAACTACTGCTAAAAAACTTGCGTTTTTATCACCGAATTGTTTTTTTAAGGATTCTATCCTTCTGGTTTTAAAAAACGAATATACGCATAACGCTAAAAGAATTAATCCTAAAAAAACGATTTCTCTTATACTTCTGGTAAAACCTATTAAAACGAAAACAACAGATGAAGAAATCAACAATGGAATATTAGATATAAAATTTTTAAAATGAGTTTTTATGTTTACTTTACTCACACAAAATACCTCCTTTATTATACAACGCATTTATGCAGAAAAAACTTAGATTATCACTCCCTGATTATCGCTCTTTTCTGACTTGAATATTCTTTATACAGGGTTTCGCACACAGCCATTTTTCTGATGATATTTCCGACTGTAACATCAAGCCCCATACCCTCTCGATAATCAGCAGGATAAATAAAATCGACTCTATCCTTTAACAAAAGGTCTTCCACCTTTGAGTCTTTATTCTGATATACAGCAATCGAATATCCGCCGTATGATTTCATCATCTTCATACACGGAACATCAGATAAACCATCGCCTATATAAATCATATTGCAAAAAGGAACTCGCTTGCTGTTATCAGGCATTGATTTATTAAGGTCAACATCATTTGCAACATCAAGAACACCTTTGTTTATTCTATAAACAAACTGAGTTTTATTTGTATAATTTACATCAGTTTTCGGCCATATTGCATTACCATTTTCATCATAAAGAAATTCACACGCAAAAATACTTTTAAACTTACTGCTTATTTTTGTACCTTCAATAATTTCTTTAAGCCCGGATGAAATTACATAATGTTCAACCTCAACTCCAAGAGAGGAACCAAACTCTGATATTCTGTCAAACCACCCGACAACACCATCAAACAGTTCAACCTTCTCCCCCATCTTAACAAGATTTTCTCTAAGCAAAGGAATATTCTTATCTCTTGAAATTTTAACCATTGCATACATATAAGCAAGAATTGAATCCATATGTTCCTTTTGTCCATAGGAATTTGCAAAAGACCAAAACTGCTCAGCAGTCAATCCAAGACTGGGAATAAAACCATAGTCCTGCATATCCTTTATACATAGAGTTTTATCAAAATCATACATTATGGCAATTATAGGTTTACTACTCATAGCTTTACCTCATTAGTCTTATTTATCAGAATAAGTCGTAACCTCAACATTTTTGATTTTAACATCTTTTACAGGTACATCGTTTTCAGTTTTTACCTCAGCGATTTTATCGACAACATCCATACCATCTATTACCTGAGCAAAAACAGTATGACCTCTATCCACAGCATTATATGCACCATCAAGATATGCATTACCACCATTTTCCTTATAAAGATTCTTTACGGACTCAGGCACTATATTTGTGTCATAACAGAAAGATCCATTTTGCTGAATAAATGTAGACAAAAGCTCGGAATCCTTATAAGTTTTCAGTAAATCACAAATATTTAACCACTGGGATTGAAGAGCATCCCAGCCTCCATCGCTTTTAAATTTTTCTGCATCCTTCTGATTTATAAAGAATTGACTTGAATTTGTATCGTATCCACTGTTAGCCATTGCTACAGAGCCTCTGATATTGAAGAGTTTATCGCAAAATTCATCCTCAAAATCCGCTCCATATGAGCTAGAGCCATTGCCGTTATCATACTCACCGCCTTGAATCATAAAATCATTTATAACTCTATGAAAAACGGTATTATTATACTTACCTTCTTTTGCTAAGGTAATAAAATTAGTAACAGTCTTAGGAGCCTGTTCAGGGAAAAATCTTAAGGTTATGTCGCCTTTTGAGGTATGAAGTATTGCAATTGTATCCCCTTTCTTTGGAGGGTCAAGCTGAAAACCAACCTCATTTTTAGTATCATAATAAATATCGGGCGAAATGCCGAGAGTTTCAGCGTTAATACCAATCTTTTCAAGTGCTTCTACAGCCGTTTTTTCAACATCAACTGCTTCGTCAGCAGTACTTTCAGGTGCAGTTGTAGATTCTACCTTTGAACTACTCTGCGGCTTACTTTCACTTGTATTATCTCCGCATCCTGAAATTGTAAGAGCAGTAAACATACACATCGCTGATGCAAGTGCAATGCACAGTATTCTCTTAAATCTTACTGATTTCATATACACTTTCCTTTCGTATCAATATACATATATATTATCATATTTTGCTCAAAATTGCAAGGAATAGCAAATTTATATTAACATAATATTAAAAACTGCCTGTACTTAGTTTGTACAAGCAGTTTTTTATAAATATTATTTTTTTAATACAGCCTTTACGATTGAACCAATATTTGGTTTATTACCATAAAGAAGAACGCCGACACGGTAGATTTTAGCGGAAATAAAGCCTACTCCGATTACCGAAGCGATAAGAACTGCAATGGAAATTGCAATCTCGTGGAACGGAACGGTGCTCATAGCAATTCTTGTAAACATCGCCATTGGAGATGTAAACGGAATATATGAACATACCTGCATTAAAATGCTATCTACACTACCACTTGTCATAGAGAACATAACAACCATAAAAGCAAATACAAACAAGAAAGTAATTGGCTGTACAGCTGTATTTATATCTTCAAGCTTTGAAACTGTAGATGCAACAGCACCGAATAAAAATGCATAGATAAGGAATCCGAGCAAGAAGAAAATAATCATATATACTAATAATTCGGGAGGAATATTGAAAATTGATTCTATAATCATATTATCTCCCCAATAATCTTTATTAAGATTATAGAAAAGCAATGAGGAACCAAAGATTGCAACAAGCTGAATAATGCCGACTAAACAAGAAGCAAACACCTTACCAAACATCATTGCTGTTGGCTTTGCACTTGTAATCAAGACTTCCATTGCTCGAGAGCTTTTTTCAGTTGCAACATTCATTGCAACCATTTGACCGTATAAAAGGATAACCATATACAATGCAAAAATCATAATATATGTATAGAAGAAGTTCTGCACCTGATCCTTACCAAGGTTTTCAACCTTACCGGAAACCTGAACATTCATCACTTCGCCTACTTGTTCTGAGGTCATACCGCTGCCGACCATAGCATTCATCTGATAAATCTGCTGTAAAACTTCATCGGCAATAGTAGTATTCATATCGGATATTGTAAGATTTTCAACATAATAGGTATATTTGGCATTGCCGTTCATAACAAACGCACATTCAATCTCATCTGAAAGTATTTTATCCTTAATAGAATCTACACTTTCGTTAGTGCTCTTTACAGAATAATCAACAAAAGCGTTAGCGAAT
Organism: Ruminococcus sp.; assembly: GCA_036310085.1. Classification (GTDB taxonomy): domain Bacteria; phylum Bacillota; class Clostridia; order Oscillospirales; family Acutalibacteraceae; genus Ruminococcoides. The sequence continues at coordinate 8,174 of JAXJSN010000045.1, read as the reverse complement.
GTTTGCTCAAACATATCTAATTGTGAGTCATCATCTGCCTTTACAAGCATTACAGGTAAATCGTTTTGATTGCTCGAGGAATTACCATCATCAAATACTGTAAGTATACGAGGAAAAAACATAACTGCCGCCACAGTTACAACGAGAAAGATAGTAATACCTACAAAAGCTTTATTCTTTACATAGGAACCTAATTCAAATTTTAATATTTTTCCAAACTGATTCATTGATTAACCCTCCTTTTGCACATCGCCTGCAAACTCTACGAAAATATCATTGAGAGATGGTTCAAACACCTTAATTTCATCAACATCATAATTTTCAACAAGGCGAGTCATTATTGTTTTCTTTTGGTCAGCAGATGAAAGCTTAATCAAAAGCTTTCCGTTTTCGATAGCTGTACAAGCTGAACCAAAATCTTTCATAATTTTACTTGACTGTACGGAGGATACAACCAAACGGTCACGAGGATAATCACGCTTAATGCTGTATAAATCACCTGAAAGTGCAACCTTACCTGCGTTAATAATTGCAATACTATCGCAAAACTCCTCAATATAGCTCATTTGATGGCTTGAGAATAAAACGATTTTGCCTTTTTCAATCTGTTCTCTTACTATATCCTTTAAAAGCATTGCGTTTACAGGGTCAAGACCTGAAAACGGCTCATCTAAAATTACAATATCAGGATTATGAGCCAACGCTGTAACAAGCTGAATTTTTTGCTGATTACCTTTTGAAAGAGTATCCAGACGCTTGTTTCGGTATTCGCTCATACCAAGTCTGTCAAGCCAATAATCCACCGCTTTTATGGCGTCCTTATGCTTCATACCCTTTAATTCTGCAAAATATGCAAGCTGTTCAACTATAGTTTTCTTTGGATAAAGACCTCTTTCTTCCGGAAGATAACCAATACCTATTTTTTTATAATCAATAGGCTTACCATCAAGCAAGATTTCTCCGCTGTCTGCCGGAAACACATCCATAAGAATACGGATAGAAGTAGTTTTACCTGCACCATTTCTGCCAAGCAAGCCAAACGCTTTGCCACTCTCAGCTTTAAAAGAAACTCCGGTTAGAACTTTCTTTTCGCCAAAAGATTTTTCGATATTTTTAAGTTCTAATATCATTTATACAACCTCCAATACTATGAACAATTGCTTAAAAAATTTATAGATATATTTTAATAAATCATAGTGACTCTAATGTGACTGACATACAATTAGTATATAATATTTATTATTAATATACCCTTTTCGCTTATTTGGTTAATCACTAGACTAACTAACTGTATAACTAGTATACTACAGTTTTACGAAATGTCAATAGGTAAATTTAAATTTTATATATTAAATAATCCTATAAGTGTTTTCTAAATAAATTTTGCATCTGCTTCTTTGAGTTTTTTAAAATATTTATCTTTATTTTTCTTAAACATTGTACCGATAGCAGATTCATTAACTATTACACCATAGCCCTCTTTCACAGCACCCAATGCAGTCAATGCTACACATCCGCCACCATCAACACCTACGACTTCTACACAGTCCATTTTATGCTTTTTCAAAAAAGCATTGAGTTCGGGATTTGTAAAAGCGTTCCCCTTATATTTTGTAAATACATAATCAGATACAACATTTAAATTACCGACAAATTCTGCTTCTTCTGTTCCCTCATAAGAGTGAAATGGTGCAAACATATTTATGAAGTTTTTCTTCATTATATTTTTAATATATATAACCAAATTATCTTTATTTTCACCAATCACTTGATTTACTGCTTGAATCAGTTTTTTATTATCATATCTAAAATATGCGGAATGATTTTCTCCTGCACACACATTTTGCATATCAATTACCAACAATGCTTTCTTCACTTTTCTTACCTCTCAAATCAATTACCCTTTATCAGTACAAAATCCATTCTCAATAGTTTTTTACCGTTAGGCAGTCCTATTTCAGATGTTAATTTTTTTGTGTACCCAACTTTGTTCATACAAGCCGTGAGATTAGATTCTTCTATTTGATGATGCACTTCATCCAATCTGTCAAAAATATGTAAGTAAGGGGAATCCGATACAAAAGATGTTTCCGCATTTATTTGGATGACACAGGAAACATATTGTGGCTGCACAATTTTTACAATATTTTGAAAACATTCGTACCCTATATATTCAACCAACAAATTAGCTACCAGAAGTTGTGCAGAGGGTAATTGCAATGCATTATCCATTAAATCAACACAAATCGGTCGAAAAATATCTCCTAATATCGAATATCTTTTTGCACATTCGTTTAAATAATTTTTGTTTATATCAACACCATACACAAGTTTAAATTTTTGCTTATCTATATGCTCAAGTCCGTTACCGCCTGCAATTCCAAGAATCATAACAGTATCAATATTATATGAATAGAATTGTTCTTTCATAATATTGTTCATTGACTGCAATTGAAAAACATTTTCTAAACTCATATGGTTTTCGTAATCCTTTAAATTTATATCTTCCCAAGGATTATGCATAACAACACCTCTGTATAACCTCATTTTATCACACTAAAATAGAGTATAAATATTATCTGGTTCCCTTTTTTACTCTCTGTTTAAAAGCTCTGATTTTTGCACCGTAACGAGATGACATAATTATACCCATCATCATAATACCGCACGCTGCTCCCTGCACAAAATCCGTTGCATATATTACAAAAGAATTACTATTATAAATAGTTGTATCCTTTAGCAACGCACTTACGACTATCAACAAAATAGCAATAACATTGCACATACGAACTCGTTTATTGATTTTTTCAACCTCAGTATTTGTATACTCCACAGCCTGTAAAACTGTTTCTTTAACTTCTTTGTCCATTTTCTCGCTTTTCCTTTCTCCGTTAAGAAGCTCTCGTAAGTCGACCTCATAAAAATCAGATATTTCAATTAAAACATCTAAATCAGGCATATTATTGCCATTCTCCCAACGAGATACTGTCCTGCTTGATACATTAAATTTTTCTGCCAATTGTTCTTGTGTAAGCACTTTTTCTTTGCGTAATTCTTTTAAAAAAGCACCTATTTTTTTCTGATCCATAAATTGAGTTTTTTCTCCTTTCAAGCAGATATTATCAAATAAATTTGCAAATTAACACGACACAAAGCGAGAAATGCCGTATTTTTCTACCCGACAACCTATGTCTGCTATTATTTTTTCACTATTTGTAAGTTTTTCTGACCTTAATTTTGCAAAAATATTTATATTTGTTTAACAAACGATATATGCTCTTTTAATTCGCAAAACCCATTTTTCAAATAGAAATCATATGCAGGTACACTTCTTTCAGTTTGTAGAAAAATATTTGTTACGCCAAAAGACTTTATTTCTTTTTCAATTTCTTTAACAAAATAAGTTCCTGCTCCACTGCCTTGCTTGTCTGTACGTATGCACAATTCATCAATATTATATTCCGTACCTGAATACCAATGTCTGATACGACCTATTGAAACTCCAATCAATTCACTGTCTTCAAATAAACCAAAGGTTAATGAATTGCTTTGCCCTACTAAATCGTACATATACTGATTAAGCTGTTCCTGATTTGACCAATCATCATTCCACGGCTCAATTGTAAATACACTTATAAACAACGCTTTTATTATATCAATTTCATTTATTCCGATTTTCTTAAATACATAAGTATTTTTCATTTTAAAATTATCCTCCTTACCAGCCTTCTTGTAACCTTACTTTTACAGCAATTTCATATAGACAGCATCATCCTAAAAAATACTTCTGTGCTGAGCATAACCTAACAATTTACTCTTAAGCAAAAAGATGCTTTTATCGTAATTACTCAATCCCGAAAAAAGCATCCATTATCTATTTTTTATATTATTAATTTTTAGTTCCTGTCCACACTCAAGACCATGAGTTGAACTAATATTAGGAATCAACGAGTAAATATCATCTTTATTTATTATTCCCTTTTGACAAATTTTCTCAATCTCATCAACTATGTAACTACCATCTTTTAAAGCTTGGTTATATAAATCTAAAAAAGACTTATTAGATACGATATTACAATCCATAGGATGAAGCCAAGTTTCGTGTTGAAAATTGAGAAAATCAGAATCTTCTGAAACATCTCTATGATACGAAAATGAGCTTGTACCCTTTAAAATAGGGTCAAGAAAATCTAAAACTTTTCTTTTTATTCCTTTTGAATCGTATTTTAAAGTTTTCATAAATAACTCGGTTTGATAAAACGCTTGTTTAAAGATTTCTCCTGCATTTTCCATTCCGTAGGTTATATCTATACTTTTAGTTATTGTTGAAACAAGGTCTGTACTTATCTGTTCTGAAACCTTAAAGTCATTATAAACAAGATAGGTCTTTGGTTCAACCTTTTCTTTCGTTTTGAGTAAATATATATCAATTAAGTTTTCTACTATGCCATGTCTCCAAGTATCATTTTTAGGATTTCTTGTATGATCTCCGGCATAATAAATAATCATCGGATGAGTATAAGCATCTAAAATGTGATGCATAATATATCCCGGTCCAATAAATAGTCGTGTCTGCTCATCTTCTATCGCACCGGAATCAGATGCTTCTTTTAAATAATTATAAACAAATTCCGGAAAGCTGTATTCTTGGAGCAAAACAGAATTACTAACATTTTTATCCAAAGCTTTTTTATTCCATATTTTATAAAAATTATGATATATTAAAAAATCATGACCTTGAGCAAACAAGTTGAATTTATCGTAGTTTGGTAATGTTTGTAATGTCTTTTCGTTTAAATGCTCTTTTAATTCTTTGTAAAAAATATCATGCGTTTTGGGGCCTGGCATTTAGATATCTCCAATCATTTGTAAATTGGTGCTCATCATAATATTATGCTGACTTATTTATATCATTATCTTCTATATAATATATTTTATCAAACTCAACTTTATTAGCATTACACTTGGGATAGTCTGTTGCCAGACCTTCATAAACAATACTATTCTTTAAGGCTCCATAAAAATCAAATGGAGTTATATTTTTCGGAGATTTTCCATTAAAAATATCAATTCCACATTCTTGTAATATAGTAGCTACCCACTGTGAGCAGAAAAATTTATTCTTTCGGTTTGTTCCTCTTGCATATAACAACATAGTGATTAAACCAAGAAAATTATAACTATATTGCTCTTTATTATCCCAATAACTACTCATTGCTTTAGAAATTTTATCATATTGCTCTGATGTTACTTTTAATTCCATTACTGCAATCTTGCTTATATCGGGTTTTAGAGCAAACATACCTTTTCTTATATCCTCTTTCACTAAGCCTGAGTTAAATGGATTTTTTATTTCTTTTCTGGAAAAAGACATCATTTCACCTAATTTAGCATCGGTCGAAATCGAAATATGAGAATAATCTCTACCGCTATATTTTTTCCAAAACTGTAAAGCTGCTCTTAATCTTATTATTCTTCCCGGTATTGTATCTGTATAACTTGCCACTAATTGAATTTTTTTATCTTCCATTACATTCCCTCGCCAGCATTTCATTCATAAGTAAAACATATTTTCATTTTAAATATTATCCAATTTTCAGCTCAAACTAAGAATATATTTTACTATATTCAATCGAACAAATCAACAAATTCACTCCATAAAAATAGGATGAAAACAGAGAATTATATGTCATAATTCGCAGATAATTTATGCAAATTTTTTAAACAACGAGGTCAATGCTGAGATTCATATATTATCTCACTGACTTAAATTTTATCCTTCTTTGATTTTATGTCTTCAATAACACTGCCAATAATTACAACGATAATCTCCCATATACTTGCATCTAACAGCAATCCAACCCAGAAAAACGGAGCAGTTTTTCCAAACAGCAATAATGCTATTGATAAAAACAAACCACCTATAATTGGTACAAATGACGGCGAATGCTTATATCGGATTCTGCAATACAGTAAATAAAAATTTGCCAATATATCCAAACCGCCAATTATTGATAATATAGCAGCCACAATTGTAAAAATATCATTCATAAATTATATCCTTTATTTATATATTGTATTTTAAATTATTATATCATAATAAAAAAGCAACGCAATATTTTAACAAATTCTGCGTTGCTTTTATTAATTTCAATATTAAATTACGCTTTGGTTATCCCTGCAAATCCAACACAGGACGGTCCTGCATGACACGACACCGCCGAACCTGTTTGAAAGCACCACGATTTTTTAAACCCCTCTTTATGTGCAAGTCGTTTAAGTCGAAATAAAGTAGTAACATTTAAGCCGTATGAGTAAATAATTACAAAGTTTTCTTTTTCAAAATTATTCTGTGCAACAAAATCGTAAAAAAGCTTTTCTGCTATGGCGGATATATTTCCTCGATATTTTTTGCCAGATATAAGCTGACCCTCAAATGTGACTATACTCGGCTTTACATTTAAAACAGCAGCACCGAGATGTGTGGCAGTTGAAATTCTTCCACCAGCTTTTAAATAGTCAAGTGTATTCGGTAAAAAAGTGCATTTTAGTCGTCCAATATATTGGCGAATAAGCGAAGTGAGTTCCTCAAAGCTCATTTTATCCTGATATTTTTGTGCAAGCATAGCGGCTTTCATAACAAGCAAACCTGTACCGCCGGTAACATTTTTTGAATCGAGTATACATAATTTATCTTTGGAAAATTCATTTGAAGCAATAACAGCGTTTTGATGTGTAGCAGATAATTTTGATGAATACGAAATATGAATAATTTTACAATTTGGATACTTTGCAAAAATCACCCTGAAATGATTAATATACTCTTGCGGATTTACCGCTGAGGTTGTCGGCAGTTTTCTATTTTCGTTATAATAATTAAAGATTTCATACGGCTGAAATGTGCCGTCATTACAAATCTTTTCGCCAAAAGCAATATGCATTGGCACAACCTCAATCCCATAAGGGATTGTAATTTTATAAGGAATATCCGCACCACTTTCGGTTGAAATAATAATTTTTCTCATACTTTATCACCTGTACTATATTTTTTAGTAGTATGTGTAAAAAGCAAACAAAAATGCGGAGTCATTTGCAACTCCGCATTTAAAACAAAATAATAATTTAGAAAGGATATTGATTTAAATTTATATTTGAAAGGAAATCATTTTATTCTATATTTGACAAATGGTTTTAAGGAAACACAGATTAAATCGTCTGTACATATTGTACCATCAGATTTTTTTGGGTAAACTGGCGGAAAATATACAAACAGCTATTAGGATTATTTATTCAGTGATTCCTTAAATTTTTTCTGTGTAATCGAGTGCAATCCAGCCGAGTCCGCTTTTTAGCTTACCCCACTTTTTTGCACCTGCTCCACTTTTTTCCTCGATAATTGTATACGCTCCACCCTTTGGAATTGCACCAACTATCTCGTGATTTGTGCCTGCACCCTTTCGGATATTCACACCATTTTCCGAAATAATACGCACAATATAGCTTTTACTCTTAGGTTTATTTGTTGGCTTGCTGTTATCGGTTGATAATGTTTTGTATTCAACATCATAATAATCGCAAAGACCCTGACAAATTGCCTCGCCGATATTTGTTGTATTCTTGATAATCCAATTAGCTCCGGCTTTTGTATCGTGAAATTCGCACTCAACATAAACCGTAAGTGCCTTAGGTACATTAATTTCATACAGATTTTTTTCATACTTTACATTATCACTACTGCCGGGGCTTAAGACACCTAACGCTTTAAGTACAGCCTCGCTTACCTTTCTGCCCTTTGAATTAAGGCAAAAAATTCTTGTACCACCGGTAAGCTTGCCGTTATAAGCGTTAGTGTGAATAGGCATATGAATATCTGCGTTAAAGCTATCAGATTCGTTACATCTGTTAGCCATTGAATCGCCCGACTTACCTATTTTAACAACAAAACCGCATCGTTTAAGTGCCTTTGCGGCTGCCTGAGCGATTTTTTCGCATTGTACCATTTCGTTTGTATTGCCGGTTACATAAGTATTTCCATATTGATTAGATGGACTTAAATAAATTCTTTTACTCATAATTAAAATCCTTTCTTTAATTTGTTATTGAAGTTTGATTTGCTTTGCAAATCCAATACGCACCATTATATTTGGCATTAATCTCACAAACTGAATTTGCGT